>JBHIBK010000185.1:0-4131 GCA_046759065.1 Thermoplasmata archaeon
AGTCACTCTAGTGACTGTTGCTGCCTGGAACGTCATGTTCTCATGACCATTTTCCAGGACTCTCTTCACCCAAGGGTTCCGGGACTGTTCAACCCTGGTACACCGAGCCCGGTGTTTGCTGAGAGGTTCTAATTCTTTTTGTTACTTGATATTAGGCGAGCTTGCTTGGTGTTCCAGACCGGCAATGACCGAATTCCCATGACTCTGCTGCAGAAGCCAACTTTGAGTAAGATATTTGACTCCCTTCGACACGAATCCGAGTGCCAGAAATGAGAATGGTGTCGCTGACTTGGCTCACTCGAATCCGACTGAATTATCCCTCGGCCACAGCGCGTCAGGTTTGCCTCTTCTCTCCATGGCGGCGAGTCCGTTGGCAGTCGGACGAACTCGATACCTGAGGCCTCGAAATCTTGTTTCGTTGTCCCCAGTCTTGCGGGTCGACGGGCTCGGAACCTGAAAAGCCACACGCCGTACGTGCTGTAGCACCAAACCGGTCACCTTGTTTTGTGGGGAGATCTCTGAAACTCCGAAAAAATCTGAGAATAGGAGACCGTCTTTCCGACGGTATTCCTGCTGCCGATGCTATGCATACTATTCCGTTACTGCGACTATCTAATCAATATCATGTTGCCTGAAGTTGTGGAACCCCCTGCGTCCAACCGGTAGAAGTAAACGCCAGACCCCATCCTCCGACCGGAACCGTCCCTTCCATCCCAGCTGACCGTACGTCCGCCGCTAGACTCCTTCCCGTCCACTAGGGTCCTCACCAGCCGACCACAGGAGTCGTACACCTTGAGGGAAACGTGACCCGTAAGGGGGATCTCGTAACGAATCATGGTTCGGGAGCTGAAAGGATTCGGTGAATTTTGAAACAACTTTCCCCTCAGGATGCGCTCAGGTTCTTCGATATTTCCTTCTTGGATTCCCACGCCGGTACGGAACGCACCAAGTATTCGCTGGCTGTTATACGGCATGGGGAAAAACCCTTCATATGTAATGAGCAACTCAGCATCGGACGCTTTGGCAACGTGTGGCTTCGTTCTGGGCCAGAATTGGTTTATCATTTCCAGACCTGAAGTGTCTACCACGACTCCAGATGTAGCAACCCTCGCACCATAAATGTCGCACTCTGGAAAACCACAACGGTAATCCTCCCACACCACGAAATATTCTGCCCCATCAAAAGCGACAGACGGATGTTCTTGCCAACTCAGCACAGTGCAGATAGCTATCCCTGAAGAGTCGAGAACGGCTCCTGTCTGGGCCATCCTAGCCCCGTAGATGTCCCATTCACCAAAGCCATTGCGCTCATCCTCCCAGACTATCAGGTAGTTGGTTCCGTCAAAGGCCACACAAGGATGCCGCTGCTGGCCAGTTGCAGCAGAAATCGGTAGGCCGGAGGGATCGAGAACGATTCCAGACTGGTCAACCCTGGCTGCATATATGTCGCAGGCACTCCCATTCCGATAATCCTGCCACACAACAAGGTAGTTAGTACCGTCAAAGGCAACAGAAGGATAACGGTGTAAATATGCACCTACAGCTATCGGTATACTCAAAGTGTCAAGCACTACACCACCCTTAGTTACTCTGGCGCCAAAAATCTCAGAATGGGTACCACTGCGCCAGTCCTGCCAGGCCACCAAGTGATTCGTACCATCGAACGCCAAAGACGGAGCCTCCTCGTAAAATCCGACGGTGCAAATGGGTATACCTAGGGGGTCCAGTACGTGCCCTGCCTGATCAACTCTCGCTCCGTAGACATCAAAATCAACGCTGGTTCGGTAGTCTTGCCACACCACAAAGTAGTTCGTTCCTTCGAAACCTACAGCGGGGGCTTTTTGGCTCTGAGCCTCAAACGAGATGGCTATGGCCGAAGAGTCAAGCAGCACGCCAGACCGATCCACCCTAGCGCCGTAGATGTCCCAACTATGAATCCAGCGATTGTCTTCCCAAACCACAAGGTAGTCCGTTATGCCAAATGCTGCAGCAGGAGCCTGCTGTCTGCTGGCTGAGGTCGAGATGGGTATCTCCGAGGTATCGAGCACAGCTACTGAGGTGTCCAGCCTAACTCCGCAAATATCAGAAAGAGTTAGCCAATCCTCCCATGCGACAAGGTAGTCTGACCCATTGAAGGCCAAAAAGGGAGACGTCTGGTCACCAGGCTTGGTTGAGATCGGTATCCCTGAGACGTCAATGACGAACCCGGAGGTATCTACTCTGGCGCCATAGATGTCCCATGCAGTGCCGCTCCGGTGATCCTCCCAAGTGACGACGTAATGGGTCCCATCAAACCGAGCCGAGGGACTGGCCTGCGAGTAACCAGCCGTCGATATTGCTATTCCTGGGGTATCAAGCACAGCCCCAGACGTATCCAATCTGGCACCGTAAATGTCGGAGAACCCTGCTCGACGGTCCTCCCACACAGCCAGCTGGTTGGTTCCGTCAAACACGACGAAAGGAAGGAACTGGTCACCACTCGCCGCACATATGGCTATCCCCGACGTGTCAAGCACAATGCCGGATCCAGCCACCCTGGCACCATAAATGTCACGAGAGCCGGAACGACTATCTTCCCACACTACAAGGTAGTTTGCCCCATCAAACGACACAGCAGGCCGACGCTGCTCTTCGATAGCCGTGGAGATAGCTATTCCCAACGTATCAAGGACAGTACCGGCCGTGTCTAATCTAGTACCGTAGATATCACAGAACGGGCCGGCACGGCGATCATGCCAGACAACGAAATAGTCGACGCCGTCAAAGGCAACGCACGGCGAATTCTGGGGCTCGGGCATTGTGCAGATTGCCATACCCAGAGAATCCAGGACATGCCCTGACCTGTCTACTCTGGCACCATAGATGTCGAAGTCCGATCCGGTCCGGTAGTCTTCCCACACGACAATGTAGTTGATCCCATCAAACGCAACCGATGGGCAATTTTGATCAAAAGGTGCAGTCGAGATTGGGATACCCCAAGGTTCGAGAACCCTTCCTGATTCGTCCAACCTAGTGCCATAGATGTCGAACTCAAGAGCGTCCCGATGGTCAGCCCATACGACAAGGTAGCCAGTCCCGTCAGTAGCAATCGATGGTGCTTTCTGCTCGTCATAAGCACCGACATACGTCTTCGAAGTGTCGATGATGAACTCCTCCAGGGAAGCCAGACTACTTGTATCGCCGCGAGGGTCACCATACCGCCGACTTCCAACCGAAAGATCTGCACCACGGCGCGTATGCGTATCATCGTTGAGCTTGCCAGCAACCTGTACCACTGAGAACGGAGTCCCACGTAGACCCACTTTTTGAACGTCTGCGCTAGGAACGAGAAGCGAAGCGCAGACGAGCAATATTGCACTCAAGTTAAGTTCTCCTGCATCGTGGTTCTACCTCCCATAAGAAGCGCGCTTTCCTGGTATGGTCCCATCAAGATCAGATGCATCAGCAAAGATAAAAGCTAAACGAATTTTCGGCAGCTCTGGATGCACCTCAATGTCAATTATAATGAGCCGGAGGATTATTATCAAGTCCAAAACTCCACAAATTCTGCCATATAGGAGGCTCGAGTGTGCTCATCACTATGTGCCATTTTGAATCTCGCGCAGTCAGGGGGGATTGCACAATATTCTCCTTTTCGACCATATGGGAGGCCGCCAATCCAGTAGGCTTGGGCCCAGGAGCCCGATGTTGTTTTCCTTGTCATCGAGGAATCTCATCAAGTTTAGGTGGCAAGCAATACCCCAGCTCTTCATTTGCTCAAGTCAATTCTCTCCTGTCGGGACCAATCTGAGTACTAATTCTTCCGCTGCAATCGCACGTGATTATTTTTCTCTTGACACGGTTGACACAGACTACCATAATGCTCGCGCAGAGAAGACTCGAGAGTACGGGCGCGACCCCAATCTCATGTTTTCGTACGAAAGCACAGCCTGTGCTGTCCGAGCGCCTTGGTTGGAGTCGCTAAATGGACGACTTGGTCCTATTCGGCACCGATATCAGTCGGTTCTACTGCTCCGGATGCACGCTTGGACATCCGCCCTCCACATCACCCGATGCGGATCACTTCATCCAAAACGCTCACTGTGGTAGGCAGGCGCTTACTTCGGATTCAATGCGATCGCACAGAACCGT
>JBHIBK010000186.1:0-4120 GCA_046759065.1 Thermoplasmata archaeon
GGGGCGGCGAACACCGTGGACCCGCTGGGCGGCTCGTACTGCATCGAATGGCTGACCTCGGAGATCGAGAAGAGGGCGCAGGAGTACCTGGACAGGATAGACTCTATGGGCGGGGCGATAAAGGCGATAGAGAAGGGATTCCTGCAACAGGAGATAGCGGACAGCGCCTACAGTTTCCAGAGGGAGGTCGAGGACAGGACGAGATTGATCGTGGGGGTCAACGTCCACAGATCGGAAGAGAAGGCCATAGAGAGGATGAGAGTGGACCCTGGAATCGAGCGAGTGCAGGCAGAGTCCATTGGGCAGCTGAGGAAGGAGAGAGACGAGGACAGAGCGCGCGCATCCTTATCGAACC
The DNA here is from genome assembly GCA_046759065.1 of Thermoplasmata archaeon. Classification (GTDB taxonomy): domain Archaea; phylum Thermoplasmatota; class Thermoplasmata; order RBG-16-68-12; family JAGMCJ01; genus JAGMCJ01. The sequence continues at coordinate 356 of JBHIBK010000186.1, forward strand.
TGAAGGAATCGGCGGAAGGAGATGAGAACATGATTGAGCCCATACTCGAGTGCGTGAAGAACTATGTGACCCTCGGCGAGATATCGGATGTCCTCAGGAGCGTCTTCACGGTATATAGTGCCCAGGACCTGGGCTAGGTGACTCAGATGATGAAGGAAATCGATCACATCGCGATAGCGGTCCACGACCTTGACAAGGCGAGCGAGCGACTCAGGAAGATTCTGGGCTCTGAGATTCTGACCCGGGAGAGGGTCGAATCCGAGGACATCGAAGCCGTCATGTTCCAGCTCGGTAGCACCAAGATCGAACTCGTCTGCCCGCTGTCGGAGGACAGTGTGGTCGCAAAGTTCCTGAGAAAGAGAGGCGAGGGCATGCACCACATAGCCATTGGAGTGGACGACATAGACGGTGAGATCGCCAGGCTAAAGGGAGAGAACGTCCGTCTCGTCAACGACACGGCCAGGAAAGGAGCCATGGGACGCAAGATCGCCTTCATCCATCCGAAATCGACTTCTGGTGTCCTCCTTGAGCTTGTTGAGACTCCATCACCAAGTGAGAGAGATGAGTAGGATAACGCTCGAGTTCCTCGATTCGGTGGATTCGACGATGGACGTTGCGTCCGACCTCGCGCGAGAAGGTGCCCCCGAAGGGACCGTCGTAGTCGCCGGAACGCAGAGGAAAGGAAGAGGAAGATCCGGGTCTGATTGGTCCTCTCCCGAGGGAGGAGCGTGGTTTTCTGTTCTCCTGACACCGGAGATTCAAGCAGAGGAATCCCACAGAATCGTGCTCCTCGCGGGGCTCTGCGCGTGCAGTGTCCTGAGGGAGTCCCTTGAGGTGAGCGCAACGCTGCGCTGGCCGAACGATATCGTCTTGGAGGGCAAGAAGATCGCCGGCGTTCTCGGCGAGGGGCTACAGACCAAGGGCGCCTACTACACGGTGGTTGGGGTCGGCGTCAACACGAACATCAATGCCGACGCATTTCCAGAGTGGCTCAGGGAAGAGGCAACGACGACGCGGGACTTCCTGAAGCGAGAAGTGGATAATAAGCTCCTGATCGAGGGAATCGCCGAGATGCTGGTGGAGAGATCCACGGACCTCGTGCGCAACTACGCCCGCATCGTCGAAGAATGGGTGCGACTGTCCGATACCATAGGCAGGCAGATCGAGTCGGACGGCACCCCAAAGGGCATGGCTATTCGTCTGGATTCAGACGGGTTCCTGGTCACGGTGGATGCGGAGGGGAGCGAGCGGAAGATTGTCTCTGGGAACATCCGCTACTTGGATGGCCCCTAGAGCTGCATCGTCTGCGAAAGGGTTAAAGAGATTCTTCTCATTCCCAGAATTGGTAGAGTGACATGACATCCGCCAAGAACCTGAGGGAGCTTCGGAGAAGAAGGAAGCAGGCAGTACTCGCGGGAGGGAAGGACAGGATCCAGAAGCAGCACAAGAAGGGGAGACTGACTGCGAGAGAGAGGATAGACCGTCTCCTCGATCCTGGAACGTTCGTCGAGACGGACATGTTCGTGACCCACAGGACTACGGACTTCGGCATGGACAAAAAGAAGATTCTTGGTGACGGTGTCGTAACGGGCTACGGAAACATCGACGGAAGGCTCGTCTACATTTTCTCTCAGGACTTCACCGTCTTTGGCGGTTCCCTAGGCGAGATGTTCGCACAGAAGGTCACGAAGATAATGGACATGGCCATGAGGAACGGCGCACCCGTGATAGGAATCAACGACGGGGCGGGGGCGAGGATACAGGAGGGCGTCATATCTCTGGGAGGCTACGCGGAGATATTCTTCAGGAACGTCCTCGCCTCAGGGGTCATACCCCAGATCTCCGCGATAATGGGACCTTGCGCGGGCGGTGCGGTCTACTCACCGGCGATGACGGACTTCATTCTGATGGTAAAGGGAGGCAGCCATATGTTCATCACGGGACCGGAGGTGATCAAGGAGGTCACCGGAGAGGAGGTCACGTTCGAGGAGCTTGGCGGTGCGATGACGCACAATGCGAAGAGCGGTGTCGCTCACTTCGCGGCGGAGAACGAGGAGCACTGCTTCCACATGCTCAGAAAGCTTCTGAGCTTCCTCCCCTCCAACAACCTGGACGACCCGCCGAGGATGGAGACCGATGATGACCCGAACAGGATGGACAAGGAGCTTGGGGACATCGTGCCGGACGAGCCGGACAAGCCGTACGACATGAGGGACGTCATCACCAGGATCGTTGACAACGGCGACTTCTTCGAGGTTCATGAGTACTGGGCGGGGAACATCGTCACAGGATTCGGACGACTGAACGGTTACCCGATCGGGATAATCGGGAATCAGCCCGAGGTCTTGGCAGGAACGCTGGACATTGACTCCTCGACCAAGGGCGCGAGGTTCGTGAGGTTCTGCGACTGCTTCAACATCCCCCTGCTGACGTTCGTTGACGTTCCGGGTTTCCTGCCGGGAACCCAACAGGAGTACGGCGGCATCATTCGAAACGGCTCCAAGCTGCTGTACGCTTACTGCGAGGCAACAGTCCCGAAGATGACCGTCATTACGAGAAAGGCCTATGGCGGGGCATACGACGTCATGTGTTCCAAGCACATTCGCGGCGATGTCAACTACGCGTGGCCCTCCGCCGAACTCGCGGTCATGGGACCAGAGGGTGCTGTCAACATCATATTCAGGAAGGAGATCGAGAAAGCAAGGAAGATAGACCAGTATCTCGAGGACCAGACTGTCACGGAGCTGAAGAAGATCGCCAGCAAGATGAAGATCGAACTGAAGGGAGTGAGGAAGAAAGGCGACATAGTCAAGGCGATAATGAAAGACGAAGAGGCCGTCAAGATCCTGGGCAGTCTGAGAGTGGAGAAAACGAGAAAGGACCTCGCGAAGGATTACAGGAACAAGTTCTCGAACCCCTACATTGCGGCTCAAATGGGCTATATTGATGATATCATTGAACCGGAGATTACAAGGCCCAGACTGATAGATGCGCTCGAAACCCTCCTCAACAAGAGGGAAACAAGACCCGCCAAGAAGCACGGCAATATACCATTGTGATGATGATGTTCAAAAGAATCCTCATTGCCAATAGGGGAGAAATCGCCATCAGGGTAATGAGAACCTGCAGGGAGAAGGGAATAGAGAGCGTGGCCGTGTATTCCGATGCCGACAAGAACGCCCTGCACACGAGGTTCGCTGACTTCTCCCACAACATAGGCCCGCCACCGGCGTCGCAGAGCTATCTGGATCAGGACGGGATGATCGAGACCGCCCAAAAATCGGACGCCGAGGCCATACATCCCGGATATGGATTCCTCGCGGAGAACCCGATGTTCGCGGAGAAATGCGAGCGGGCGGGAATCGTCTTCATAGGACCCACATCGAAGGCTCTGGCGAAATCCGGGGACAAGGTCGAGTCCAGGAGAATCGCGAAGGGGGCGGGGATTCCCGTCACTCCGGGCACAGAGGGCTCAGTGAGGAGTGAGATCGAGGCGATCAAGGCGGCAGAGGAGATCGGCTTCCCAGTCATTCTCAAGGCTTCAGCGGGTGGCGGCGGGATAAGCATGGCCATCGTGAGGAGTTCAGAGGAGCTCCCGTCCTCCCTGAAGGTGGCAAAGTCCTCGTCCCTCTCCTCATTCGGGAGTGATGAGATCTTCATAGAGAAATACTTGAGACCGGCAAGGCACATCGAGTTCCAGATATTGGCGGATTCGGACGGAAGAGTGATACACCTCGGGGAGAGAGACTGCTCCATCCAGAGACG
>JBHIBK010000187.1:0-4109 GCA_046759065.1 Thermoplasmata archaeon
GGGTCCCCGACGATCCCGATGATGACAAGGTCGTGGCAGCCGCTCTGGGAGGCGGCGCCTTCCTCGTCATCACGGGAGACGGATTCATCCTGCGGGCATCCCCCTTCGAGGGTGTGAGGGCGGTCACGCCAAAGGAGGCGCTTGGCATTTTGAGGCCCTGAGCGGCTATCTTGCCAGCAACGACCGCAGATATGTTAATAGGCAAAACTGTAAGTCCCTTCAAGAGGATGCAGCCACAATGTCCACGATTCGCATCGATGAGAGCGTCAGGAACGAGCTCAGGAACATGAAGCGACACTCCCGCGAAACGTACAGCGACGTTATCCTGCGGCTACTCGACGACCATCAGAAGCTCAGTGACGAAACCAGGAGGGATATCCAGATGGCGCTTGAAAAGGGGTCAGCGAAGTCGAAGACAGAATAAGGTGCGGGAATGTCAACTACAATCTCTGTGCGCCTGTCTGAGGAGATGGTGCGTGGGCTGGACGCCCTCGCCGGGATGGAGAACTGCTCGAGGGCTCGCATCATCAGGGAGGCCATCATCGAGTACTTGAGCGAGTATCGCGACTGCCTCATTGCGCAGGAGCGGTTGAGTGATAGGGGCGACTTCGTACCTCTTGACAGGTTGTCGGGGGAACGCCATGACCAGTAGGAGGAGTCACTGAGCTCTCCCTGCCTCAAAACGGAAGCCCCCTTGCACAAATATATATACACAGATACACATACACAATACCGTGGTATCGAAGACCATATCCCTGGAACAGTCCGCCTACGAGAGGCTGAAGGCAGCGAAGCGAGACGGAGAGAGCTTCTCCGATGTGGTCCACCGCTTGCTCGGGGATAATCCCTCCCTCACCGAGTTCCACGGCCTCCTCGCGAAGAAGGCAGCGGAGGAGGTTGCCGAGACGCTCGCCCAGGTGAGGAGAGAGGAGACCGAGCTCCAGCGAAAGGAGATGGAGCAGTGAACATATCCGTCGACTCCAGCTTCGTCATAGACTTGATGCGGGGCGACAGGGACGCGCTCGGGAAGGCCGATGAGATCGATGACTCTGGCGTCATGAAGTTCCTCAGCACGCCCGTTCTCTACGAGGTTCAGACGGGTCTGTTCCACAGGAGGTCCCGCTCAGAGGTCGAGGCCTTCCGTGCAATTGCGTCGCGCTTCGGAATCTTGCCATTCGATGAGGAGGCCGCCGTCAGGGCAGCGGAGATGCGGGCCGAGCTGCTCCGGTTAGGGCGCTCCAAGCCCGTTGTGGATGTCATGGTCGCCGGCATCGCCCTTTCGCGGGGCCTGAGACTCATCACGCGGGATGAGGACATCATCTCGCTAGGGAGAACTTTCGGGTTCCAGGTCGAGACGTACTGAACTCCGGATCCACCGAGAGAATGTTGTCCGACTCGATCGGTTCGGCTTTCCTGCCCGGCGCGGGAGAACCTGGGATGGGGGGCTGGGGTGTCGTCCAGTTCAAGGATATGTTGTCCACTCCAGGTACGCGGATGACATCCGACGGAAGCTTCACGGATGACGGCACCGTCGCGCTCGCCTCGTTCGACTTCGAACTCTCACCGGCTTCATTCCTGGCGCTGACCGTGTAGTAGTACGTTCCTCCTGGCACGGTACCGTTGTCTGTGTAGTTCGTAACATTCCCGACTTCGGCGATGAATGCGTAGGAGCCTGGCCTGGTTCCTCGATAAATGCTGTAGTTCGTGATTGGTGAGCCTCCGTCTGAAACGGGCTCCTTCCACGTTAGGGTTATGGATTGGTTTCCCGCTTGAGCCTTCAGGTCTCGAGGAGGCGAAGGAGGGCTCACATAGGGGCTCATGAGAGGGTATCTATCCTGGCTGTCGCCGTCGATCACGTAAGGAGTATCGCCTATGCTGTCGCCGTCAAGGTCTTCACCCGTGTAGTCGCTCCAGTAGTTGCCCTCACTACCGGTGTCCCAAGTGTTCGTGCGGTTCGAGTATCCATCGTTGTTGTAATCCAAAGCCTGCTTGACATTGTCGATGATGTTGTTGTGGTCTACCGTTGTGCCATCTGCAAGATAGAGACCAATGCCAATGGAATTGGAGACGACCGTGTTGAAGGCTACAAAGCAGTTCCACGTGTAGCCCAGGCGAATGCCGCCTCCGTTCGTGATGTAGTTGGCGCCCACGAAAGTCGAGTACGGGGCCCAGCCATCCATACCGGCGAGAGCTATCCCGCCCCCATCGATGTAGTTTCCAGTTATTACCCCAGAGGCGAAGCCGCCGAAGACAACCCAGCTCCCGGTGATGTTATTGTCCCCAACTCCAATCTCCTGGGTTTCATCTGCGAGAACCGCATCGGACTTCATGTTGAGGAAGTCATTGTTCGCGATGCCAATGGCCTCAGCGTATCGGGAAGCATAGACACCAAGATAGCTGTTCATGATTAGGTTGTAGGTTGCTTGGCCATTCCACATGTCCTGAAAAGATATCCCCGCATCGGGGTAGCCAGATCCACTATTCATCAGAGTGAAGGACATGATGAGGACGTTGTCCGCTTCCACACGAACTACGTCGTCTATCCCTCCACCATCGATTATTGTGCCCTCCCTTTCTTCTCCGACGAGCGATACACTTTTCCAAATGTGTACATTCTCAGGATACGTTCCGTTATAGACGTACACGGTATCTCCTGGGCTCGCGGCGTCTATCGCCGCCTGAATCGTCGTGTAGTTCCCAGGGCCCGCTCCACCGACGTAGAGAGTGGTTGCCATGGCACTCGGAAGCAGACTGATGCTCGTGAGCAAGGCGCCCAGTACCAGGAGCACCGCGGCGAGAACTCTATGCTTCGCGGCTTCTCTCATCCCTTCTACTTGCACCTGGGTCGATATAACCTTTGTATACTGGAAATCCCTGATTGTATCAGGAAAACGGTGGATTAGTGGCACGGATTCTTGCGTGAAAACCAGCACGTCGCACCGGGGGCAGTGCCATCATGCAGGGCACATCTCCGTTCGTGTGATACAAAGGGTCGTACAAATGAGATTTTATACTCCCTCCCCGCTAGGGTCCTCTGTGGGAGGGGTCACGTGTCGATGCCCTTGAAGTCGATCTGCTTGTTCGTGTGCGCGCAGCTTATGATCGGCCTAGCTGGAGCTGCAACAGGCTCATATTCCGAGATCGGTTCAAGGGACGAGCTGGTTCTCAGGGTCGGGGTCAACGACGATATGAAGACGAGGAACTACCTCCGCATACTGGACAAATGGACCATGGCCACGCTCGACCCCATTTACGACACGGTCGCGAAGTTCGAGAAGGAGACCGAAGAGCCACTTCCCTACATAGTCTTGGGTGTGGATGCCGACGACAGCGGTGTCTTCGACCTGAAGGAGTACGGAACGTTCGAGAAGGAGAACCTCCCTAGAGAAGTCACCGCCTACTACGACCTCAACGGCGTCTATTTCCATGATGGCGTACAGGTGACGATGGACGACCTGCTTTTCTCATATCATCTGTGGGCGCTCAGTCCCATCCACCACGAGTTGGACGTCCTCAAGAACATGAACTACATGCCGGGATCGAACTACTCCTCGACGAGATGGTTGAATGTCTGGCCAGTCAGTGACGTTTGGGGTCCAGGGATCCCCACCGGCTCGAACGAATCCCTCACGTTCGCCCTGCACTTCTCACAGCAGGCCGACGTCTGGGCTTTCACGGAGATGACCCTTGGCGGTCTCAAGCTCATGCCGAGGCACTTGTGGGAGGGGACCGGAAAGGTGTGTCTGGACGCGCAGAACGGAACCTGTCTGAGCTGGCGGGAGGACATCCATGACGACTTCGGGCACGGGTACGACCCGCACACGCGCAACGGCGTGCCTGCGTCGAGTCCGCATGCATTCGACTTCCCGCTGGCGGAGTCCTGGCCTCTGGAGGACGACCTGGTCATAGGTACAGGCCCCTTCTCCTTCGTTGAATGGAGTCCGGGCGTTTCCACTCGGCTGGACAAGTTCGAGGACTACAAGGGCGATGCACTCGCCTGCTACAAGGAGGGTGAACCGCCTGTTTGCCAGGGAAACTTCTACAGCTATATGCACCAGCCTTACATCGACGGGATACTCTTCAAGATCTACACGACTCAGAATTCTGTC
>JBHIBK010000188.1:0-4088 GCA_046759065.1 Thermoplasmata archaeon
AGACGGATACGGCGCGACTTCTACGATCAGAGCGGAAGCCCGAAGCAGTTGTTTTTGCCGATTCGTTCGCTGCAAGGGATCTCGGTCCGAGACTGGCCCAGAGGTTTCAAACGAGCTTCGTTGCATCCTGCACCGATCTCGCGGTCGAGGAGAGAGAACGGAAGATAGTCCAGACAAGACGAGTTTTTGGCGGGAAGGTGACGATGAGACTGCTGACGACGGTCGCGGCCCCGCAGATATTCAGCATCCGGGTGGATCGCTCGAGGGAGCCGGAGAAGGCGGACTTCCCGAGGGGAGAAGTCGTAGAGTGGACGGGCTAGGGGACCCCGTAGTGCCGCTCGTAGAACTCCTTCACTTCGCTCTCTGAGGGAATCTTCACCTTCTTCCAGACATGGATGACATCACGGAGCTCGGCCTCTCCCTCTTGTCCCCTGAACAGGTTCTCGAGGAAATCCGTCCTCTCCCGGATGTCCCTCTCCGCGAATCGGATGATGTCCTCAGCGCCGTAGTATCTTAGAAGATTGAACCGCTTCCCGAAATCCTTCATCCCGTGCCTCTCTTCCAGCTCCTTGGGTTCTGGCACGATGTATCCATATATCGGGTTCTCAATCCACTTCTCAATCTTCCTGTGCTCCACGAGGTCCACGAGCCTCTTGGAGTCCTGGACGGTTATCTTCTCTCCCTGACCGAGGTGCTTCACTTCCCCGGTCTCGTTCCGCTCGATTTCCCCTCTGTCGCTCCTCTTTGGCACGGGCTCCCCGTTCTTGTCCAGCCTTCGGATCTGATCTCCGTGAATGTCGCACTCGCCAACGAAGCCAGCATTGTTGATGAAGAAGACCAGCTTTCCGTTCAGGCCCATGCCGAGGTCCTCGTACATCCTCCATTTGACAAGCGCCTGCTTGGACTGCTCCCCCACCATGAAGTCCGTTGCCGCGTAGGCCCTGACCCTCGTTCCGACCTTCTGAGCGGCTATCGCCGACGTGATTATGCTCTCGCACCCGCTGTCCAATGCGGCTGCCATGGCCGGATCTGTGACCCGCAGTATCGGCTCCAGAACGTCGAATCTCTTGTAGCTGAGTGATTCCGATCTCAGCCACTTCTTCTTCCCTGACCCCCAACCTGGATTCAGCTCGCTGAAAAGGAATATGAACCTCCCGTTCGTGGTCCCGCTCTCCCTGTATCTGGTGCACTGCAAGGACCCCGCCTCCTTTCCTTCTTCGACCTCAGGGACCAGCACCGGGTAGTTCGCGATCTCCTTGTGAACAAATCGCACGTTCTCGCAGTCGATGTTCATGGCAAGGACAATCGGTCTTTTCCCGCTCTCGTCCACGTGCGCGGACCTCATTAGCCCTGGCCACTCTGGACTTCTGGGTACAAGCCCCTCGGACTTCGCGAAGCTGGCCGCCTCCAGACCGATAAGCTCGACGGATTCGGTCCTCCCGCCAGAGTCCGGAACGGGGCGTCCGAAGCAGGCATCATCCTGCTCCAGCCTAGGTCCGACCGTGAGCGTGGTCTTTCCCGTCCCGCTCAGTCCCTTGAGCACCCTGTCCTCGGTGCATCCAGCGTGGTAGGATATCAGGCCGTCCAGCTCTCCTCTGTTCCAGACCATCGTCAGATTGGGCTTCTTGAACGCCCCGCCAAAGTAATCGATTCCCAGGCTGAGAACTCTTCTGACGTCCTTCCTCATGTCAGTAAAGTCGTACAACGTGATGGGTTCCTTCGGGTCGTAGTCCGGCCAGAACTCCCTGATCTCCTCGATGAACCGCTCGGGAAGGGGCTCAGGTATCACATAATTGAAGCAGTGGGCGTGCATGTTCTCTCTTGGAGGGAACACCATCATCTTTCCCATCCAGGCGATGTACGCGCTGTGCGGGTTCTCGACGCTCATCGTTATCCTGAGACCCACCTCGTAGCCTGATTCTCCCTGCGTCCCCTCCTGGACTATCACCCTCGCTCCCTTCAGGTATCGGAGGGCGACGTCGTACAGCCGCTTCCCCACCTCCGTGTCGAAGGGCCTCTGGCGGGCTCCGAGAGGATAGTCACCGGGAACCATGTAGAACGCCCTGTCCGGCCTTCGACCCGCCTGCGTTGAGGCGAAGAGGTATTGGCCGTCCCTAGTGAACACGTAGTATGGCTTGAGGAACTCCACGAAGAAATCGTCGTCCGGATTGCGGATGACCTGTGAGGCCTCTGAGTGAAAATCGTCCTCGATTTGGAGAGTCCCGCCCATGGTCTCGTGAGCCATCAACACGAATTGCGGAATAAAAGTTCCGCATGACTAGCTCTGCTCTTCCACGGGTTCCCCACTGTCCGAAGAGACGGCTGAGAAATCCTGGGCGGGTACGTCAAGCATACGGCTCTCAAAGGGCCTGTGTTCGTAGGGAACGATCTCGACATGAGGATAGGCGATCTGGACTTCATCGTCCTCGGCGAATCTCGTCAACACCTCGGATATGATCCTGGACCTGACCTCCCTTCTCCTGTGGGCGGGACAGAAGTACACCGCGAACAGTCGAACGGAGAAATCGCCCAATGTGAGGACCACCCTGGGCTCCTCGATCATCATCTCCTTCATGTCACTAAACTCGTACTTCTCTCGGACGTATTGGGCGTACTTGCGCATGAAGTTTCCCGCAACCGCTTCGGTCGCATCGAGGACATGCTGCTGAGCAGCGGCGACGTCACTCTCGTATGTGATGTTGACCTCGACCTCGTCCCAGATGAGCTTTGTGTCCTTCGTGTAGTTGAAGACGTTGGTCTCGAGTATCATGCTGTTCGGGATAGAGACGAGCCGTCCCGTGAAGCTGTCCCCGCTCATCCACCCGCCAAACTCACGGACCGTCGTGTTCATTATCGATATGCTCGTCACATAGCCCCTGACATCGTTCATCTTGATCCTGTCCCCGAGCTTGTATATCCCTCGGTACACGAGAACCGCCCATCCGACGATGTTCATCAGCGGCTTTTGGAGGACGTAGATCATGGCCGCGCTCACAAGTCCGAGGCTCAGAAGACCGATTCCCTCGGGCCCGCCAGCAACGACCCATATGACGACTCCGAGTGCGATGAACCAGGCAATGTAGCCGATGATCTGGAAGATTGCGGCCGCATCCGCCTCCGATTCTGTCCTTGAGGAAAAACCCCGAACGAACAGGGGTTCGACGAGGTCTAGGCAGATCTTGGTTCCCATGATGACTAGGACAGCGATCAGGAGAGTCGAGTATTCGCTCAGCGTCAGGTCAATGGGGAGATAGTTTGGAATGATGGAGTAGCCCATGAGCAGAAGGCTCAAGGTTACGGCGAAAAGAATGATGAGGAGGACGGTTGCCCACATCCTCTTTCTGCGAGCTGGCATCCATCAGAATAATCCTGTGAGACTATTTAGACATTGGTTCACAGTTATCAGAATCAAAACGCAATGTCTTGCGCGGACGCCTCGGTCCAGCTCGGCCAGGTTCAGTGAACTGGAACCTTCTGCGAACCGCATAGGCTGTTGTCGCATACGATCCTGTCAAGTCACGAGCCTCGATAGTTGCAGCGTCCCGCCATTCCAGGATATGTGAATCCGGACAACGTAGTGCCAGCCGGGGGCGGTCGTGAAGCTCCCGTCGGCCCCGGATCCCCTTTGCGCTCCATCTTCCCCAGTCGGTCCCTATGGACCCGTAGGTCCAGGGAAAGCAACCATCCCGACCAAGGCCAAGGCCAATGCTATGACCGCGAGGATCAGAGCAGGCTTCGAAGCATCGGCCCTCGGAGCCGGAGGGGCTGCAACCGCCGCGGGAGGCGGAACAGGCTCACTATATTGTTCGCTACCAGTTTGTGGTTGGTCCATAGTAGAATATCCTCCTTATGCTAGGTCAGAGTGAACCGCATGGTTTCATAAAAGAGTTGTGGTGGTCACGGACGGAATTGGAGAAGGGTGGATGGGCCCAGAGAGATTCGAACTCTCGACCTCCCGGTTTCCGAAGTTCTCCACAGAACCATATCAGCCGGGTGCTCCAGCCAAGCTAAGCTATGGGCCCGCGCCAGTGCGATATCGGTGAGCCGATTTAAAAGTTGTGCAATTGATAATGATAATAATCATTGGG
>JBHIBK010000189.1:0-4081 GCA_046759065.1 Thermoplasmata archaeon
CATCTGGATGCCCCAACTCTTTGCGCGCATGCCCCTCGGCATCCCGATGGCGATACTCATCGCTCGTTCACGGAGAAAGAAAATGGCGGGAGTACTGGACGTGTTGGTCAACATACCTTTCATAGTTCCCACGGCGGCACTGGGCTTCTCTCTCGGACTCTTTTGGACGACCCAACAGTACATGCCCGTGACCGCCGATGTCGCGCTCATAATAATGGCCCATGTGGCTTTCACATATCCGTTCGTGGTCAGAAACGTCGTCGGTGCTCTCGAGGGGCTGGACACGACATACGAGGAAACTGCCCGAACACTCGGTGCCAAGCCCATACAGGTCTTCAAGCGAGTGATGTTCCCCATGGTGAAGGCATCCGTCCTTGCTGGTGCGATCATGACCTTCACAAGGAGCCTGGGTGAGACGGGTGCAACTCTAGCTGTATCGCCTAAAGCAATCACCGCCCCGGTCTACATCGTCGAGCTCATCAGAACGGGCAGCTACTATCAGGCAGGTCTTGCCAGCATTCTTTTGATATTGGTCTCATTCGTGATCGTCCTCATCATGAGAAGAATGACTACCAAGGGAGGTGCCTAGAATTCCTGCAATAAGGCTTGAGCACGTAACCAAGAGATTCGACGGCATAGTTGCGGTGGACGACATCAGTCTCGAGGTCGAAGACGGAGAGTATCTTGTGATCCTAGGACCGACGGGAGCGGGAAAGACGACGCTTCTGAAAATGATGGCTGGACTGACCCCTCCTGACAGCGGAAGGATATACGTGGACGGCAATCGAGTGGACAACCTCCCGCCAGAGGACAGAGGTATGGTCTACCTTTCACAGACGTTCGCCCTATTCCGATACATGACCGTTTGGGAGAACACGAAGTTCGGTCCGACCGTCAAGGACTGGGAGGAATCGAAGTGCGACATGCTCGCCAAGGAGATGCTGAATCTCGTGAGATTATACGAGAGAAGATACTCCCTTCCTGACGAGCTCAGCGGCGGGATGAAGCAGAGGAACGCGCTCGCACGGGCGCTTGCGACCGATGTCAAGATACTCCTGCTCGATGAACCCCTGAGGGCCCTTGACGCCCGCCTGAGAATCGAGCTCAGATATGAGTTGAAGCGCCTCACGTCCGACCTCGGAATAACCGCGCTCCATGTCACTCATGACCAGGAAATCGCGATGACGATAGCGGATAGGATAGCGGTACTGAGAAAGGGAAGAATGGAGCAACTGGGCAAACCTGAGGAGATCTATGACAAACCCACGAGGCCCTTCATCTGCCATTTCGTTGGTGAGGCCAACTTCTTCGAGGGCACGATGCGCTCCGTGACCGAGGAGTACAGCGAGCTCGAAGGAGAAGGGTACGTCCTCCGTGCCCGACCGACGGACCTTCCGAGGGGGGCGGAGGGGTGCATAGGGATAAAGACGGAGAACGTGAGACTGCTCGATGGAGTGGTGGACGGACAGAACCATATCCCCGCCAAGGTCGTAAGGAGGCTCTTCCTCGGCAGATTGGTGGGTCTCGTAATCGAAACGAAAGAGGGAAAGATGCTCCATGTCAAGGCACCATCGTCCACCGGCCTCAATTTCGGCAAAGGGATGGATGTCACCGTCCATCTGAGACCGTCGGAGTGCATAGTCTTCCCCATACCTGAGGGGGGACTGCAGAGAGATCTGGAGGTGGAATAGTGCCGCGGATAGAGCTGAGGGGTATAACGAAGAGGTTCGGCGACGTCGTCGCGGCAGAGGACGTAAACCTCACCATCGAGGACAAGGAATACGTCACCCTCCTGGGACCAAGTGGCTGCGGCAAGACCACTCTGGTGAAGATCATCTCGGGGATATGGGAACCAACGGAGGGAGACGTCTACATCGACGGGAGGAGAATGAACGAAGTCCCAGTGGAGGACAGGGACCTCGGCTACGTGTTTCAGAACATCGCACTCTTCCCCCACATGAATGTGCTCTCGAATGTGGTGTACGCGCCGATCGTGAAGGATTTTCCCGTGGAGGAGAGGAACAGGATCGGGAAGGAGGTCCTAGACCTTGTCGGCTTGTTGGAGCGAAAGAAGTTCTTCCCGGGCGAGCTGAGCACTGGTGCCCAGCAGAAGGCCAGCCTCGCAAGGGCACTGGCATCACAGGCAAAGCTACTGATCCTGGACGAACCGCTTTCCGCACTGGACGCCAGAGTCAGGGTCGATCTTCGATATGAGCTCAGGAGATTGGTGAAGGATCTTGGCCTGACTGCCATCCATGTCACCCACGATCAGGAGGAGGCGAGCTCCGTCTCTGACAGGATAGTCGTCATGAGAAAAGGAAGAATAGTCGACGTTGACACTCCAGTAAATCTCTACAGCAACCCGAAGAACCTTTTCACGGCAAACTTCGTGGGCGAGATGAACTTCCTCCAGGGAGCGATCAACAGACTCAGGGATTACTGGGCGATCATAGAGCTTAGGAATCAGGAGTACTTGACCCTTCGCAACAGGGACTTCAGGTTGGGTGAGGCAGTCATCTTGGCTGCAAGGCCTGAGAACCTCAGGATTGAGGAGCTGAGGGGAACGAGACTTGGAAACGCGATTCCTGGGAGAATCAGAAGCATTAGGTTCATGGGGTCTTATCTTAGGTACGAGGTTCTGCTCGCAAGCGATGACCTCGTTTTCGTGGACAGCTTCCACGAAGAGAAGTTCAAGGAGGGTGAGGAAGTGGCCGTCTCCTTTGACGAGACGAATTTGCTCACCTTCCCTGCTCCTAGGGAGGGCCTCTTGGAGGTGATAAAACTTGAGTGAGAGCGGAATGCTAGGATGGTTCCGGAGAAGAAGAGAATCTAGAGCGATGCGACAAACCCGAGAGCATGCCAAAAAGGTCGAGGATGCCCTAGTAGAGCTTGACAAGGCCATCGCCGCGATGATAGCGGGCAAGAAGGATCAGGCCATGGAGGCCATCAAGCGACTGGACATAAACGAGACGGCTGCAGACAGCATGGAGGATGACATCTTCGAGGAGATCTCAAAGGGAGATATGAACCCCTCCGCGAGAGGAGACATGATGCAACTTATAAGGAGGGTAGACTCCGCAGCGAATTGGGCGAAGGCCGGCTCCCGCAATCTGGAAATCCTCATAGATGCCAGGGTCTACATAAGGCCCCGCTTGTGGATGAACTTCAAGGAAGTGACAAAGCTGATCGTCGATTGCGGAAGGGCTCTCAGGCAAAGCCTGGAAGCCTTGGGCGTGAATGACGCCCGTGTCCTCAGGGGACGCAAGGAGGTCGATCGGTTTGAGAAGCAGGTGGATAGGCTCTACTATGACCTCAAGAAGGACATGCTCAAAGCCGTTGACGACCCGAAGGCCGTAATCGTCCTGAATGAGTTCCTCACGGCATTGGAGAACGCCGCGGATTCCTGTGCTGCAGCCGCAGAGATGCTCTTCATAATGGTAGCATACGGAGCATAGCCGAAACTCGACATCGGATGGGTGCTTTTCGAACGCTTCATTTCAGCTGATGCTACTTTCAGATAGGAACTCACCAAGTTGAAGCCCTGCAATCTCAATCGTTATCCAGATGGATAATCAGACATGATATGTCGAAGGTAACCCTTAAGTGCTGGAAAGGAAATCAATACAATCCAAAGCAGAGGGAGCCCATATGAAAGGATTCAAAGTAACTCCCGATGGGAAGTATGAGATTCTGAGTCTAAGGTTCAAGGATTTCGATACGTTGCCGAGGTCCCTTCTCCTCTTCCGAGAGGAAGAACCCTCCTTCGCGTCAGAAGACTAGGCAACGCTCGTCCGGTCAATTCTTGAGAGCCTCCTTTCGAATAGCCTCAGGATTTGCGAGAATGTTTTTATGACTTCCTGCGTTTGAGAAACGCGTGAAGAACAAGGAGCTTGCCGCACTTCTGCTTCAGATTGGAGACCTGGAGGACATGAAGGACCAGCCCTTCAAAGCGAACGCCTACAGGAGAGCTGCGAGAGTCATGGAGGGATTGGAGGAGGACGTTGGGAGGGTCGCGGCAAGAGGGAAGCTTCGGGATCTCCCGGGCATCGGAGAGGCGTTGGCCAAGAAAATCGAGGAGTAC
>JBHIBK010000190.1:0-4078 GCA_046759065.1 Thermoplasmata archaeon
CCAAAGATCATCGGCCGAATTCAACGAACGGTTAACCTTAAACAAGGTTAACTTCTCCCGCCATCTCACGGATGGTCCTGGATGGATCATCCGACGAGAATCTGAGAGGTCACAACAGAAGGGAGATCAGGAGTTCGTTCTCCTGTCGCCTCGGATTCTTAACCTTGAACAAGGTTAACAAACAACAAGGCAGGTGGCGGGGACGCTGGTCAGTCGGGTTAACCCTAAACAAGGTTAACTTTGGTGCGAGAGGGTCCTGGGGGCAGTGTCTGACTGCGGTTAACCTCAAACAAGGTTAACATCGTGCGAAAGCCCCTTCCTGGTTCCAACACCGATGAGGTCTTACGGAGAATCCACTCGTTGAGATGGCTCAGCTCCACAACAAAGAGAAATGAGGCTTTAAATAGCTAGGAAGGATTCTTTTCATGGTGGTTCCAGTAAAGCTCACAGTCGTCATACCCACAATGAACGAAGCCGATTCGATAGGCAGAGTGATCGACGAGGTCAAGAAGCATCTCAAAGGCGTGGAATACGAGATCCTCGTCGTTGACACGGACTCGACAGATGGCACCGTCGAGATCGCAGAGGAGATGGGCGCGAGGGTAGTGAACGAGCCGCGGAGAGGCTACGGCCGGGCATACAAGACGGGCTTTTGGGAGGCGAGGGGCGAGCACATCGCCACGTTGGATGCGGACTGCACCTATCCGCCCAGCATCATTCCGGGATTCCTTCAGATGGTCGATTCAGACCAGGCGGATTTCATCATAGGTGACAGGCTTTCGAACCTCTCGCCCGAGGCGATGTCCCTCATGCACAGGATCGGCAACCGAATACTGAACGTAACAGCACGCCTCCTTTTCCGAATTAGACTGAAAGACTCTCAGTCTGGAATGTGGGTGTTCCGAAGAGGGCTGCTCGACTCGCTCAACGTTGTCAGCGACGGTATGCCCTTCTCCGAAGAGATCAAGGTCGAGGCAATGACAAAGGGATTCCGCGTAATGCAGATCCCCATCGAGTACAGGCCCAGAACGGGAGAGAAGAAACTTCAGAGCTGGCGGGACGGGTGGCGGAACTTCAGATTCCTCTTTTCGAAGAGGTTTGGCAGGGCGAGCTAGTCCTCGAATATTCTGCTTATCATCCACTCCGGGTCAAACCTGACAAGGTCCTCATAATCCTGGCCTGTCCCGACATATATGATCGGCTTTCCGATTGCCTTTGCGATGGAGAGAGCGGCACCACCCTTTGCATCGGCATCTATCTTGCAGAGGATGGCAGCGTCTATCCCAACCGCTTCATGAAACGCCCGTGCCTGATCAATCGCATCATTGCCGGCCAGCGCATCTCCCACAAAAATGACCAGGTCAGGATTCGCGACCCTCTTGATCTTCCTCATTTCATCCATGAGATTGACATTCGTCTGCATCCTCCCAGCTGTGTCTATCAAGACGACATCCTTCCTCTTCGCCCGCGCATGCTCCACCGCATCGAAAGCGACCGCGGCTGGATCCCCGCCACTGGCATGCCTTACAAGCTTGACATCAAGGTTCTCCGCATGCCTCTCAAGCTGCTCTATCGCTCCCGCTCGGAACGTGTCCGACGCCGCCACTACACAGCTAAGTCCCTTGGCCTTCAAAAGGTTGGCCACCTTTGCGATCGCCGTCGTCTTCCCCGTTCCGTTGACTCCGACGAACATCACAACAACAGGTCTCTCATGGTCCTCGATGAATCTCTCGAAATCCATCTCATCCGTAGTCAGTACGTCCTCCAGCGCCCCCTTGAGCGCCATTTCGATTCCCTTGGAGAAACTCACCTTTCTGGAGACCCTCTTTCCTACGAGCTCCTCCCTGAGGCTTTTCTTCATGTCCTCGATTACGGGCAGGGCAACATCCGCTTCCATGAGGCCGATTTCCAAATCCCAGAGGACATTCTCCAACTTCTTCTCCCTTATCCTCTTGCCCTTCTCCTCAGAAATGACCTCTCCAGCCTCTTCGGCGGTCCTCTCCCGCCATCCCTTCAATCGGTCCTTCAAAAACTTGAACATACTCATGCCTGAGAACGATATTCTTCATACATAGTCTGAACTTGCTGGCTCAGTTGGGCAACCTCGCTGTCAAGCTCAGTTATCCTCTTCGAGAGCTCTTCCTCCGCCTCATTCATTTGCTTTATGCTCTGGTCCAGCTTGGAAATCGCGCCCTCCGCCGTCTGCTCAACGGCAACATCTGAGCCAAGTCCCATGATGACATCTTCCGTGCTTTCCACAGCCGCAAAGATGAAGCAATTCGCACCTATGGGAACCAGGAGTCTCTCGCCCTTGGTCGTCTGGCTGTAGCGGGTGATAGTCTCCTTGGCACGCATATGCTCTTCCAAGGACATCCTCAGAAGATCGCTCTGCTTGATGAGGCCATCAAGTTGCGCCCTGCTCATATCGAGCTTTGCCACTGCCTCTCTGAGAGCCTCCTCCGTCATTTCTGGGCACCCCTCTTTATCCGGAACCCCACGAGTGAGTCCTCAACCTCCTCCCCTTTCAGTCCCTCCACCGATGATATCTTGATGTTCCTTCGCTTCACTCTGTGCTTGCTCCCGAGGTCGGAGAGCAGCCTCTCGACCGCATCGTTCTCGTCTTCTCCCGCCACTTCCTTCCTGAAGGGCGACCAGCTCTGACCCATGAGAAAGGTTCCAGAAATCTTGTAGGGTTTCATCGTGAATCCCTGTCCCTAATCCCCTGCGATGTTAAATGCTTAACGCCGAAAACCCTTTTATGACTTCCCCGATGTTGTCCCCGTGGCCCAGTTTTTCCTTCCAGGAAGAGAATTCCCATCCATCTCAGTGACGGGCGAGAGGTGCTCCCTGGGCTGCATGCACTGTCGCGGGCATTTCCTTCGGGGAATGATTCCCGCGGAAAAACCCAGTCATCTCTGGAAACTCGCCTCAAGGCTTGGAAAGGAAGGCGGCCGGGGATTCCTCCTGAGCGGGGGCTGCGATGAGAGGGGAAGAGTTCCCTTGAAGGGATTCGCTGGAGTGCTGAGGAGAATAAAACGCGAAACGAACCTATTGATTAACGTTCATCCCGGATTGGTGGACAGGGACCAAGCCGACGCGCTGGCCTCAGCTCAAGTTGATTCGGTATCCGTGGACGTGGTAGGCTCCGAAAGGACACTTCAGGAGGTCTACCGCCTCAGGCGTGGAACCACCGATGTCCAAGGCTCCCTCCGCCTCCTACGGGAGTCCTCTCTTCCACTCACCCCTCACATATGCGTCGGCATTCACCGCGGTCGTCCGCTAGGTGAATCGAGAGCTCTCGATATCGTGCGTGACAACGACCCAAAGGCCCTTGTGATCACGGCTCTCCTTCCTGTGCCAGGGACACCATTCGAAACCGCTAGAGTGGAGGGCAATCAGATAGTTCGATTCTTCCGAGAGTCCAGGAAAGCCCTTCCCAACCTCCCCGTCGTTCTCGGATGCATGAGACCGAGGAATGACAGATGGCTGGACGATGCTCTATTGATGGAAGGAATCGATGGCATAGCCGTTCCCCTTCCAGGGACTCTGAGAAAAGCTCGCGGCGTGGAGGTCAAGCGAGCATGCTGCTCTCTCATTGGCTCAGAAACTCTATGATATTCTCCGCCTTCTTCGTGCTAATCCCCTTCACCTTGCTGAGCTCTTCCGGCGACGTGGACTTGATCATGTCAGTCGAGGTGAATCCACCCTCCACTATGGCTTTGGCAAGGGAGGGACCCACTCCGGGAATCTCAATGAGCCTCCTATCGAACTCCTCAGCCTCCGCCTTGACGGATTCCAGAATCATCCTCGCTGTCTTTCGGCTGATTCCCTTGATGGATTTCAGCTTGTTGATGCTCGCCTGGCTCAGGTCATCGATAGTCCGGAAACCCGCGTCGTACAATAGCGTGGCCCTCTTCGCCGATATCCCCTTGACCCTCGAAAGCTCCTCGATGACCTCCTTCTCTTCGACCACTTCCTCGAGTTCATCCTCCAGCGCGGCGAATCGTTGGGTGACATCCTCGTTCTGAGGATTGATTTCAAGGGCTTCGCGATAGCTCTCCAAAGCCTTCTCCTTCAT
>JBHIBK010000191.1:0-4073 GCA_046759065.1 Thermoplasmata archaeon
AAATAGCGCGCGTTATCCAGGACGACTCTGCCCCAGCCCTGGGCGTTGTTCGGCCAGGTCCCCTCGTTCCTCCTGTCCGCTCTCGTTCCCTGCATCTGCTGTCCTGCTGCGACTATCATCGACTTGAGCAGGGAATTGCTGGGCTCGAACCCGTTCGCGATATCAGCACTGCCGGTCGGGTACCAGCCTTCCATGAAATACTGGCGGGTCATCGCGGCGAGGCCAGCAACCACAGGACCAGAATAGCTCGTTCCCGCCCATGCGATCTCGTTTGCGATTGCCGAGTTGTCCCAGTTGTCCCCGCTGGAGCGCGAGGATACGCCGGATCGTGGGGCCGACGGAACTCATGGAATTCACCCTGTCCTGATTCATTGCGGGGTCGTGCCAACCCACCGTAACTGCGCTCTTTGCCGTCGCCGGGCTGCCTGGACCAGTTAGCCCTGCATTCCCCGCGGAGTAGACGATGAGCATGTCCGGATACTCCCACATGAACCTGTCGACCATCATCGCCTCGAGGTCATAATCGATGTTCTTGGCTCCCCAGCTGTTGCTGTGGATTCTTGAATCGTTCATATATGGATCGTAGAAGAGGTTGTGATAATCGTCCGGTATGAATCGCAGAGCATCGTCCCACCAGTCATTATATTCCGGATTCTTGTAAAGGGTGCCGATGTCCTGCAGGTATATCTTGGCGCCCTTCGCAATGCCATCGTTGGAGCTCCCCGCAAGCGGGTCATCGTTCCCAAGGAGCGTACCCGAAACCATCGTTCCGTGGCCCGATGTTATGTTTCCCACCTCCCACTTCCATGCGCTGTCCTTCCAGGCCCACGGATCGTCCATCGGATCAATGCCAATCCATTCACTCATGACCTGATACCTCACGACCTTCCTTCTCCCTGGGTCCGTGGCATTGTAGATGTCCCCCGTTTGAATCGTGCCTCCATCCTGTCGGAAGAAGTTGTGGTCGAAATCAAGCCCGGTGTCCGCTATGGCGATTATCTGATTCTCGCCATGGAGCCCCATGTCCCACAGCCTTCTGTTGTTGAGCACATCCGTCTGCATCACCCACTGCATGTTCGCGTTCGTGAGGCTCATCTCGTAGATCGGCTCGATGTACTGCACGCTGTTCAGCACGGCAAGGCGGGGCACATCCCCTGCGTCAACCTTGGCCTTCACGACGCCGAACTCCTCGTTCTCGAAGTATGAGATGATCTGGTCCCTGTGCAGTGAGCTTATCACCTGACCAAGACCCTCTCCCTTGAACGTGATCACCTTCACCGAAACCTCGCCAATCGCACTCTGGAGAACAGGTCTTATCTTGTACGCTGGTTGGTAGATGCCCATCCACTGGACCTCCCTCAGACCCTCGACCTCGCTCAGCAGACCCGGGTCCAGCTGAACGATGAACGCGTTGTTGGGAATGTAGTTGAGCACTCTTCCTCCGAGCCGCTCTATGTCGTTCTTCCATCCTTCCTTCACTGGCCCGTGGAATTGCACGAGATAGTGGCCGTCCACATCGCTCGGGTAGGTGTGAATCTTGAGGTTCGGAGATATCTCCGGCTCGCCCACCAGGGTATCGATGACGATTCCGTCCATGTAGATATTGTTCAGGCCATCCTGCGTGTCCACGATCATTCCTACGGACTGGAAGAGCTCGTTTTGCGCGCTCGTTGTCCTAGCGAGCACAAACGAGTCATACGTTTCCAGTATCTCGATGCCCGATTCTCTCAGGATGTTCAAATCCGTCTTGGCGTCGAAATGCACCAAAACAGTCTCAGTCGCAACGGTCCTCTGAGGGTCACCAACACCGACGAAATGCGTGGCGGGAACAACCATCAGAAGCCCTATCGCGATTGTCAAAACCCTTGCGAAGGATTCCCCTCTTGATAACTTCATTACGAAGCCTCCTCTCTAATATTCCAAAGCATATTTCATGGCGCTGCCCACAGCCACCACGGTAGTTAAAGCTATTAAGCACGGGCTATAAAAACCTTCCGTAGCTGGCTGCAACCGTGGAACCTCACCTTTCTGAACACATCCCCGGGTCTATCAGCCTGTCCGAGCGGTCGAGCTCCGGCAACGTCGCTGTCAAAAGGGAACGCGTCACTACTCGCTGATGACCCTCGTGGCCTGGAAAACCCCGTCCTGGAACAGAAGCGTGTAGTAGTTGGGACTGTGGCTCGTGCCCCTCATCTTGACACATCTTATCCTCCTCTGCACGTTCACGTCATCCACGTTCTCCATCTTGACATGGATGATGCCGTCCGCCACGAAGTCCTCGCCATAGTTGCCGAACGCCAACTGGCCTATGGGCATCTCGCTTATTATTAGGCTCGTGGTGCCCAGGTCCTTGAGCCACTCGAAGAGCTGGAAGAGCTCCTCCCTGGGATATTCGAACCGTGCGAGGGTCTCAAGGATGGAGAGCGAGTCAAGCACAAAGAGGTCGAATTCGGTGTTCTTCTTCAGATTGGAAGCGTACATCTTGAAGATCTCGACCCACGTTTGTTCTTTCAGCCTCTCCAGGTTCTTCCTGATGAGACTGAGATCGACTATGCTCAGCTTGTCCTCGATGTTCTGCGGGTCCATTCCCATCCCTCTCATCTGCTTGAGCAGGCTGTCTCTTCCCTGCTCCAGGGAGAGGTACGCTCCAACCTTGTCCTCCCTCAATGCGTTATTGTACAGAATGCTGAAAGCCAGGCTGGACTTCATCGTACCGGGTTCGCCACATACGAGGACAATGTGCCCCTCCGGTACCCCTCCATCTAGCTTTTCATCGAAGCCAGCAACATAACTCTTGATTCTTCCATCCTCTTCTGTCAACGTTTGTTCAGAGCCACTAGTGGCGATATTAAGGTTCTCCTCTGAATATCAATAATCGAAATATCAGACGTGACAGTAGAAAAATAAAAGGGGGAGTAATCGTGATATGTGAAGCCATAACGGGATACCGGCCCATCGGGGACACAGTGAATGTGATTTATAGAGATTTTTGAACTACCTTTGTTACCAGTGAGCAATGCGATCGGGACGAGCAAAAGCCTTATTTGTTACCAAGTATGTTACCGGGTCGGTGAGCAGATGTTTTTTCCCGAGAAGACCCTCAAGAATCTGATTGTTTCATATGTTAAGGAGGAGGAGAGGTCCATAAGCGGTCTGGCAAGGCAGCTCAATGAGGACGGTTACCCGATTCATCGTCTCTTCTTGACGGGGTATCTGCGCGCGATGGCAGACATGGGCGTCGTCAGAGAGAAGCAGATTCCTCCATCAAAGGTGTATTCGACGTCCGCCAACAGAGAGAGGAACATCTACGAGATGATCGGTGAGAAGTGCAAGTTCGCGGAGGTCACTGACAGGGACCGGCCAGGTCTGGCGGTGTCCGTGCTGGAGGACCTTTTCCGAAGGCCCGTGTTTCTTCGGGAACTCAGAGAGTGCGGTTTTGACGAGGTCGCCGCGGAGAGCGTCAAAGGGGAGGAGAGGGCCGAGGCCAGGAAGATGCTGCTGAGGAACGGCATTGAGATCCCTGGCAACGACCCAGCGTACACGGCCAGTGGTGGGTTCGAGGATCCCGCCACTCAGATCCTGAGAGACCTTGTTCTGGACAGGTTCGATGTCCATCATCTCAAGGTCGAGACAAAACAGACGAAGCTCTTGCATGTGTGATGTGCTAGGCCACCAAGGTGGACGCTCAGACTTGATGCCGGTTGTCCTAAGGCCTTCTCGGTCCCGCGACCCCGCGAGCGCCGGTAGTTCGTGGTAAGGCTGCTCACTTCCGTGCCTGACCCGTTCCCCACGATCAGGGTGATAGTTTCGATCTTCCGAACGACTTTTCACCGCCTCCTGCCCCGCAGGACAGGACCTCATAGTTGGCCAGAGGGTCAACACCAAGCTGATGACGCCGCCCTCGGCTGTCACCCCCGCTAACGACGGTTTCGGTGTACAAGAGGACGCCGGGCCCTCCGGTCAAGCCTAGCAAGCAATCAAAGTTCTCGTGGGTATATATAGTTTGAGAGCGGGACGTTGAATCCAGCCTGACAGGTGATAGACCAACGAGTCAAAAGGGCGGCTCACTGTCT
>JBHIBK010000192.1:0-4060 GCA_046759065.1 Thermoplasmata archaeon
GTATCATCTTTCCATCCTTGCTGCCTCCTTCGTCCTGGGTCCAGTTGCGGGACTGTTTCCCTATCTCGCACCGATAGCTCTCCTACCAGTTACTTCCAAAGCCCTGCTTTCGGTGGGGCTCCGAGTGAAGAAGGCATCGCCGATTCGACTCATCGGATACACCGAGGTCATTCACACTCTGGTCTTCATGGCACTCGCAGGAGCAGCCTTCCTTATCAACTAGATTACAATCTGTCTCCCTCTGGTAGCGAGAGACATCTGGACCTGTCCCTGCTCCTCGATCAGAAGAAACGGGCCGCACGTCATCTCGTCAGGGGATATCACGTCACGTCCTTCTCGACATCTCCAACCACGATTACAACCCAGTCCTCTTTCCTCTCAGCGACGTTGCCAGGCCCTTCGCACATTCGTTCCTCTTGGATTTCAGTGTCCACAGTGCAATCCTTCTGGTTTTTGCCTACGTGGCATACCGCCAATGGTGGAAGACAAGTCAGAATCGGGAGAATTCAGTACCAGGAAGCCGGTGAACTACAAACAGCCTTCGGAATGGGCTACAATCATAACAGACGACGTGATGAAGCCAAGTGATTAGGAACTACAAAGTCGGTTCTCACTTCTCAGGAGTAACAGTGTATATCATCCTATCCTCGGGCAGATCCCTAATTCCCACGGAGACCCCCATACCGATCTTGATGTCCTCCTCCAATCCTTCGAGCCATCCGATGAGCCTCCCGCCCCCCTCAACATCAACAAGGCAGATCGTGTACGGTGCATCATCCTCGAACCCGGCGGGAGCGATGTGAATCGTCGTGTATGTGACCAGGGTTCCCGTGCTCTCACAGTCCACCCATTCCATCTCCTCATCGAGGCACTCGGGGCAGTCCATCCTTGGCGGGAGATAGACGTTCTCGCACTTCCTGCATTTCGTGCCGGATATCTTTCCTTCTTTCAGCTTCTCCTCGATTCCATCGACCTTCGAGAAGGGAACGAAGTCAACCTTGCCCAGCTTGCCCAAGCCATCACCTCCTGAAGATGTTCACGAAGCAGTACTGTCCGATGCCGCCGATGTTGTGCGTGAGAGCTACCTCAGCACCATCGACCTGTCTTTCGCCCGCCTCTCCTCTCAGCTGCTTCACGGCCTCGACCGCCATGGAGATTCCGGTGGCCCCGACGGGATGACCCTTGCTCTTAAGCCCCCCATCTACGTTCACGGGAATCCTCCCGCCGATGTGTGTCTCGCCCTCCTCAATCATCCTACCGCCGCCGCCTTTCTCGCAGAAGCCGAGGTTCTCGTAGGCTAGAATCTCGGCGATGGTGAAGCAATCATGGACATCCGCCACATCAACGTTCTCCGCTTCGATTCCAGCCATTTTGTACACCTCCCTGGCCGCATCAACGGCGCTCGGTATCTCGCTCAGACTCTCCCGCCTGAGTACAGACATCGGTGCCGATGCGGAGCCCATTCCTGCAATCCAAACGGGCGTGTCTGCTTTCTTCGCTCTTTCCTCATTTGCGATTATCATGCATGCGGCGCCGTCCGCATTGGCGCAACAGTCGTAGAGCGTCAATGGAGAAGCGACCATCCGCGAGGCGAGCGCCTTCTCGGCGGTTATCTCCTTCTGGAACATGGCATTCGGGTTCATCGTCCCGTAGTGATGGTTCTTCACCGCGACCGCTGCCAGTTGCTCCCTCGTCGTGCCATATTCGTGCATGTGCCTATGCGCGAACATGGCGTAGTATCCTGGAAATGTGGTCCCGAATCCGGATTCCCACTGAACGTCTCCGACCCTGCCCATGAGCGCGAGGATCTCGGGTGTGGAGAGCTCGAGCATCTTCTGCACGCCGACAACCGCCACAGTGTCATGGATTCCCGCTCGGACGTAGGCCTCGGCGGTCGCGAGAGCAGCGCTTCCCGAGGCACATGCAGCCTCCACGAGATACGTGGGCTTGGGATTCATCCCCAGGTACTCAGCGACCACGCCGGAAAGGGAACGCTGTCTGTGATACTCTGGAGAAGATCCGACTATGAGCGCATCTATGTCCTTCTGGCGCAGCCCGCTGTCCTCGAGCGCCTCCTTGAAGGGCTCGAACGCAAGCTCTTGAACTGTCACCTCTCTCTTACCGAACTTGCCATGACCGATTCCAACGATGCCTGTCGGCATGCGACCACCTCAAATGTACTGACCGCCATCCACCTTAATGACTTCTCCGGTTATGTGCATCGATCTCTCGCTGCACAGGAACGCGACCAGATTGGCGACATCCTCAGGCTTGCCGATTCGACCGAAGACGGTCTCGTCCCTTGCCATTTGAAGGAACTTCTCAGGAATCTGCGCCATCATCTCCGTCTCTATCATCCCGGGTGCGACGGCATTGACATTCACACTTGACCGCCCGAGCTCCTTCGCGAGGGCCTTGGTGAGCGCGATTATGCCTCCCTTTGAGGCCGAGTAGTTCGTCTGACCGAACTTCCCTCGCAGACCGTTGATGCTCGTGATGTTGACGATCTTGCCCGAGCCCTGCTCCTTGAAGATTGGCGCGGCGGCTCGTATGTAGTTGAAATAACCCTTTAGGTTGACCTCCATGACGCGGTCCCACTGCTCCTCTGTCATCTTCCAAATGACGGCGTCCCAGTTTATGCCGGCGTTGCAGACCAGAATGTCGAGCCCGCCGAACTCCTCGACGACCTTGTCGACCATGTTCCGCGCGTCCTCGAAGCTCGAAACATCAGCCTTCACAGCGAGGCCCTTCCTGCCCATCTTCTCCATCCGAGCGACGACCGCCTTCGCCTCATCATCGTGCTTCCTGTAGTTTATGGCGACATTGGCGCCGTTCTCGGCGAGCCTGAGCGCAATCGCGGTCCCGATGCCCAAGCTCCCTCCAGTAACGATCGCATTCTTTCCTTCTAGGTCCATTCTACCCCCTCAAAGAAAGCTTAATAGGCGGAACGCTTTAATGCGGCGAGCCTATTTAATCCTTGACTCAGAGAGGGGAGGTTTATGGCCAGGACAGAGAAGGTTTTGAGTTCCAAAGAGGCGGTCGAGCGCTTCGTTACTGAAGGATGCTTCCTCGCAATCGGCGGGATGCACATGCACAACAACACGATGGCGCTCATCCGAGAGGTCATACGACAGGACATCAGCATCGGAAGGCTGGTCACCAGCCCCTCGGGGTCAGTGAACGCGGACATGCTCATCGGCGCCGGTCTGGTCGAGGAGATTTACTGTTCCTACGTCGGACTCGAGCATCTCGGCCTCGCTCCCAACTTCAGGAGGTCAGCGGAGGGCGGGAAGCTGAAGGTTCGGGAATGCGACGAGGCCTTCATCATCTACGCGCTTCGGGCGGGGGCGAGTTCGCTACCGTTCATGCCTCTGCCCAGGGGTGTTGAGGCAACCTCGGTGCCATCGATGAACGAGGAGGACTACAAGTGGACGGAGGATCCCTTCAGCGGGGAGAGGACCGCATGCGTCCCTCCCCTGCAACCCGATGTCGCCATGGTGCACTGCCAGAAGGCCGATGAGTACGGCAACGCGATTTTCGAGGGGAGCAAGTTCACCGATTTCCTGATGGTGAAAGCGAGCGACACGGTCATACTGCAGGTCGAGGAGGTCGTGCCGCACGAATACTTGCTCGAGAATGTCATGCGCGTCGATGTTCCTGCCTTTCTCGTCGACGCGGTCGTCAACGCCCCGTTCGGCTGCCATCCGACGGCATCGCATCGCTACTACCACTACGATGAGGACCACATCAAGGAGTATCTGAGGGCGTGCAAGGAGGATTTCGACGCCTATCTGGAGCAGTACGTCCGCGGGCCGAAGGACAACGAGGAGTACCTGGAGGTTATTGGCGGGCGGGAGAAAGCGAAGGAGCTCATGGAGGGTGATGTCCCATGGTAGAGCCCGCCGAGATCATGGCCTCGGTCCTCTCGAAGCATCTCGATGACGAGGAGGTCGCCATCATGGGCGCTTTCAGCGGGATACCGATGCTCGCCTCCCGCTTGGCTCAGATGACGCACGCACCTAACCTCACGTACATCGCTGGCGGGAGCGGGGCGATCAAT
>JBHIBK010000193.1:0-4049 GCA_046759065.1 Thermoplasmata archaeon
GATTGTCCGAGTCGAGAAGGGCTTGAAAGTACTACACGACTGGCATTCAGGGGAGGTGAACCTGAGGAGATCCCACAAGAGCCGGCAGCGGTGCATAAGTTGCGTCTACAATCGGTCCTGCCCGGAGTCCCTCGTCTAGTGGTCTGAGCCGCGAGGGACCCTCACAGCTCCTCTCACGGATGTGGGGCTTGGACCAAGTGAGTTCAACGGAATGAGGCTCCTGTTGAAAGGAAGTCAGGGGTTTTCAGTCATCACTGGCTACTCTCGAGGCATTCTCGCCTCGGAACCTGTATCGCCTCCAACCAAGTCCTCTTTGCACCCATTCCCAGGCACCTTTGAGGTCGCCTCCATCGTTGTTCTCAATAATCTGGTTGCTAATGTAGCTCGCCTCCCTCGCTGGAAGAAGGGGGTTAAGATGCCGTAATGCTTCAGCGATCATCCAGTCCTGCGGAAAGCGTTTGCGGTATTCTGCATTCTCAGGCTTAAGCCCCCTCGCCTTCATGACGAGGGCTCCACCCACGCAGTAGTGAGGGCCGTCTCTCTGGGTGGTGTCTTCAGGATGACAGGGTTCCGGGCAAGGAAATTCCTTCATCAGCTGCTCAACACCAATCCTTGAGGGGACAGAGACGCTCACCGTGCGTTCGGTCATACCCCATTTGGCTAGGTCTGTACGCCGACCATAGATATCGTATCCGCTAGAATCCGTAGTCGACATGATGGACTTTAGGAGGGGACTTCAGGGTTGTTGCTTGCCGCTGCACGCAGTCTGCACGCAGGGGCGAGATCAGGAAGTCAGGTGGCTATCGATCCGCCGCAGAGTAGGGTTTCCCACAGCGGGGGCAGATGTCCCTCGTGACCCAGATGATCTCTCCGCACTCATGGTATTCGGTTGCGAGGATGTGCCGCACATATATGTCAGGATACCTGCGCATGAGCTGGCCCAGATCATCACTGAGGCTCCGGGCCTTCGTGATGAGCTGCACCATCTGGCGGCGATGTTCCCCATCCTGGGCCTGGAGGGCCAGTTCATAGTGGAAAGCCGCCTCCTCCACCAGATATCTCACTTCATTCGGGAAGAGCTGGCCCAGCCTTCCAAGAATCAAGAAGACATCCTCCCATTCTTCGCGGCGCTTCGCCTCCAGCATCTGAGGAATCAGTTTGCGTTCGATCGCGTGCTGCAGATTCAGAGACTCATCTGACTTAGCTAAACCGCTGATCAGCGTCTGTGTTCCACGAAGTCGAGTCTCGAAATCTTGGTCGGGCAGGTCCATCATGTTTTCCACAGCAGCAGACACACGTGCGAGAACCTTCGCGGAGGATTCCCCGGAGGATAACGGCAAGAGCTGTGGAGAGCTGAGAAGACTCGCGATCGTCTGGCAGGTGTTCTCATCGGCGGTGACACCTGGGTCCTCCAGCATCGAGAAAATGGCATCCGCAACAAGCCGTTCCTGTCCCTTTCGCATGCACACCGCGTCAAACATCGTTTGCTCCGAGGCACTGAGCTCCTCCTCAATCACATCGAAATCGCTCAGGCTCTGCATCCGCCCCTCAATGATGGCTTCGGATATCTTGCGAACCATCCAGTCCTCAGCCTCTCCGATCCGAACGATGGAGTTGTTCAGGATTACGATCCATCTGGATCTCGACTTCGTCAACATGTTCAGGATGCAGGAGGATTCCCTGGAATCGACAAAAACACAGCGGGGGTTGGCAACCTTCTCGCAGGTGTGGTGGTAATGAACCACATGTGGTTTCAGGCTGGGGTCAGAGAAACGGATGGGGGCCAGCGAAGGTTTCGTTGTGAAGAGCTCGACACCCCGGTCTCCGAGTTCCCTGAAAAGACCGATACGCGCCGTGAATGAGGGAAGGTAGACTCCCACCACCTGGAAGGACTTGAAGAGTTCTGTAACTAGGGATGCTATCTCGGAAGCCTCAGAAACCGGCAAAGTTTTCATCGGGACCCATGCGTCGCTCGCGTCCGGCGCGAACAGAGATGGCACCGCCGAATCCCTGTTCAGGGCCTGAAGGTCGATGGCTTCGCGAACGTTCCCGTAGATAAGTCTCAACCAGCCCCCACGATTCTGCCTGAGTGCAAGCCGGGATCTCTCCGAGCGGGCTGTCACCCAGACAAGACCGTGCGCCGGGACGGGAAGGTCGTCGGCCTCACCATCAGCGGACTCCAGCCGTAGGACCAGCCCCTCCCGTGGAGGACTGACGAGGACCGGGAATGGCTCCCCGGGGATGTACCATCCTCCGTCCGGAAGCAGCACTGTTGGAATGAATTCCCTGTGGAGCAACAGGAAAGATCTTAGGAGGACCTCCGTCCCTTCCACAATGGCAGCGAGCTGAATCTTGATGGGACCCTCACCCGGCTCTGGGAGCGGGATCGTCCCTCCCTGGGAGCCGCCTCCCGCGATCCTCAGGCGCTGGTTGTTCACGACGGCAGTGAGAGTGGCGTCCGGGGGAAGCCCCGCCGCCTTGACCGACACGGGTTCCCCAGCATATCCGGCTACCACTCTCTCCTCCACTGCCTGCTGAGCCACCAAGAATTCGACGTCAACTATGCGTATTGGCCACCGGGCTCGTACAACCCCTCCACTTCTGATTTCCGCAGGATAGAAGGCCAACTTCAGCTCGGTGACTTCGGGAGCCTCTCGTTCAGGTTCTAGGGAGACCGCAAACTCTTCTGAAGGGAACCCTGATCCCGGGGACAAGGTGACCTGACAGCCCTCTGCTGTGGCGGATTCCACTATAAGAGGATACTCCGCCCGGACCCGCGCTCGAGACGTCACGCGTTTCTCGAGGATATCCGGAATCTCAAAGATAGGGGGATGGAGGTGGTAGACGATGAAGGTCTGCAGGTCTCCGTCCGCGCGCGCCACTGTGTACAGGTAGCGGCCCGCAGGGCCGTCTATGAAGGGCACCCTCTCCTGCTTGTTGAGACCTGTAGTGATTTCCTCGAGCCTTCCGTCTGGGGCCTCAATCTGAACACGAATCTCCGTTAAGCGGTCCTCTCCTGTTACGGCAAATGCGAGACCTGGGTCCAAGGGAGCGAAATGAGTATGGCCCTCGAAACTGTGGAGAGGGGAAGCAAATCGGAGCTGGAGGTCTGAACGGATCAGTACTTGGTACCTCCGCTGACCCTGAAACAGAAAGAACCGTGCGAGACCCTCGTTCGTTATTAGGAGCCGTGAGCGACCCTTACCAAGCTCAGTCCATTCAACCTTCCAGCTTAGACCGGCGGCCCGTCCTGACGTTCCCGGTAGGATAACTTGGCGCTCATCGTCTCCCACCTGAATCTCAAGAGGGTGATCCCCGAGAAGGAAGAACTCATACTCCCGCGACTGATCAGCGGTGGTCCTGTAGTCAAGCAGCCTGAAACGGGTCCTGTCCCTTACGGCGAGAAGTTCCGGGGGAACAACAGTTTCCACCGAATCAGGTAGCAGGGGGGACGAGAGCGCAATCTTGGCACCATACAGAGGGCCTGAGAGCTCCCATAAGGCCCGCATCTCGATACTGTAGACACCGAATCCAGCATCGACCAGACAACATCCAGTTACGATACTGCCGGGCTCTGTGGGGGCCTCAACTGCCCACTCCAAGTCAGGATCGGCAGGAGCATCAGCCAGTCGAGCCTCAATTGATGCCCTCACTTCAAGGGTCCCCTCTAGAGGATTGACGAGGATTTCTGGCGACTGCACATGGGGCTCGCTCCGCTCCACGACACCGAGTTGCTCACCGGTTTCCATGTCTAGAACTTCGTAGCGACCGGGGCGCGGCAGCCGAAGGAGGGCAATGTGTGCACCCCCTAACTTGAAGAAGGGGGCCCTCTCCAAGCGTGATTCTCCCGAGCGCTATACCAGACAGGAGTCGCGATCTTCCCGCGTTGCGAAGAGATGGACATGAGGGCTAAGGACCAGATTCCCTTCCCTGACCCGTCTCCTAAGCTCCTCCAACCCGATTCCGGCCAGTAGGATCACCTCGACCCGGAACTTGGTCCCGTCAGTGAAGTGGACCGCATAGTTCCCCAGTTCACGGGCAGATCGGAC
>JBHIBK010000194.1:0-4043 GCA_046759065.1 Thermoplasmata archaeon
CGGCCTCCTGCACCTCCACTATCTGATGGCCGGGATAGCGGCCGTGGAGGGAGGCATCCTCTTCAGTTTCTTACTCAATGAGAAATGGACCTTTCGGAGTCGTGAAGCGAAAGGATGGTCCCTGCGACTGGCCCGCTACAACGGTGGGGTCTTTGGCGGGCTGCTCCTGAACCTCTTGGTCCTCTTCATGCTCACAGAGTACGCCAACCTGCTGTATCTCCTCTCCAACATCTTCGCCATGGGGACGGCCCTCAGTTGGAACTACATTCTGAGTGGCCTCCTGGCAAAACGCTTCTAGGGCCGCAGACCGGATCCACAAACTCGAAGCACACAGAGGGATCAGAGTTCACCTCTCATCAGACAAGCCTTTCGGGAAGGCATTGCTCTGGGGGATCTTACTAGCCGGGAGACTCCCCCAGGTATCGGTGCCCCATGGACGCGCCATTCGTGGTTTGAAAGACAGTACAATTCCCAGTCGAAGTCGTGGAGTATAACATTTTAAGAGGAGGACGCTTCACAAGCTGCGCGAAGGAATGTCGTCTCTTGGAACCGGAAGTCCTGAGGAAACGCAGAAAGCTTCTAGTGGGAGAGGCTTTTCGCGGTCTACCGGATTCGAACGGATCTGGATGCTTTTGACGGGAGGAATGGAGCATCGTCCCTGGCTACCACTGATACCCTTCTCTGTCATCGCGGTCATCCTTATCCTGTTCACCTGGCAGCAGGATGTGTACGAATGGTACGCGTTTGAAGGGGAGGTATTGCTCTCAGGCAGGAATCCGTACCTCCCTCTCAACGAATTCGTGATTGAAAAATACGGACAGACGGGACGCTATGGATATCCCCCGCTAGCCCTGCCCTTCTTCGCAAGCGCGGCCTGGCTCGTGACCCTCACAGACCTTCCCTTCCACCTATTCCTCGGAATCGAAAGTCTGATAGTACTCGTGCTGGGTGCCTGGGGACTTCTCCGTTTTGTAGGAAGGCCACAGCTCGTCTACCTCTGGTTGTTTAATCCCTTCATCTTGGTCGTGGCCCTTGGCTGGAAGTTCCTCCCAGATCTCCTGATGGTGACCTTCTTCCTCTTGGCGATTGTTCACGCTCGCCATCCCCGCTTATCCGGCATCTTCTTGGGGCTCGCTGCACTCTCAAAGCAGATTGTGTGGATATTCATTCCGCTGTTTCTCTGGGGCCTATACGTAATGTTCTTGGCGCGCCACACGCAACAGTCGGCCCGTAGTAAGGTTCTAGTTTGTGCTGGGGTGACCATTGCCACGTTTACAGCCGGCATACTGCCATTCGGATACCCCTATTCACCTGAGGCGATTTCTTCCCTGTACCATGGTCTCCTGGATCCGGCCGAGGGGCTCGGCAATTTCTCCTTTTACACACCCTTCGTCTCCTCCGGCCTCTTTCCGGGAATCGCTGCTACGGTCATGAGTCTCCTCTTGATCGGGGGCTGGATGTTGTATGCTGGCTGGATCTATCGGCGGCTGCCCATGCCCAAGAAAGATGGTGGATTGGGGAAAGAGAGCCTTCTCCGTTTTCTCGTGTGGTCATCCATCCCTATCCCAATCCTCAGCATGCGATTGGGCGAGCCTCATTTCTGGCTCCTCCACGTCGGGATCCTCGCCCTCGTCTTGAGCAGGGTTTCCGAGACTGAGCGGCCAGCTGTCGGCCTTCTCTACCTCATCATAAGCGGTGTAACCTATCTCTTCTTCACCGCGCAGATGGGGTTCCGACACCTGGCTTTCCACCTCAGTCCGTGGCCCACCTACGCCTACTTCACAGTGCTAGGCATGAACTGGTGGCAGTGGTTGTGGGTGATCGGTTCCGTGAGTCTGGCGGCTGTTGTGTGGGCCTACCTGCGGGCTTTCCGCTACGAAAGGCTTCCCTTGTGGCCCAGGACATCGGAGGCGGCGAAGGCCGCTTCAAGCGGTTCATCCAGAGGCGTATTGCGGACCCACGGACGCGTTTTGCTCCTGAGCGTCCTCTTTGCGGCGGTTCTATCCGGAAGCGAGGTCATCGTCTGGTTGGTGGCCCTCTGAGGACGCGAGTGTCGGAATCTCCCAATCGAGCTCGTCGAAGTGGTTAACTCCCCCCAAGAAGTGTTGAAGGGCAATCGAGCTGCGATAGAGACAGGCGAGATCTTGTCGTCGCGACAGCTTGTAGGATGGTCCCCCAACCCTTCCGTGATACCTCTCCTTGAGTTCTCTATAGTGGGCCAAGTTCCAAGCCAGGGCTCGGAGGATGGCAGCACTTCGTCGAACTTCTCCCCTGACCAAGAAAAATGCAGTCGACCCCAGTTCCAGCAAAATCCTGGTCCATAGGATGGCCAACAGATCCCGCCTTGAATAGTTCTTCAGCAACAGCAGGAGGTTGTTTCGATGGAGGAGGTAGGCCTTGCGTAAGGGCATTGAGGCCCAGGACGCACTCCCTTCGTGATATACCTCGGATTCCGGGACGAAGACGATTCGCTTCCCGAGGGCCTGAAGTCGCCAGCAAAGGTCAATCTCCTCCATATAGGCAAAGAAGATGGGATCGAATCCCCCCGCCCGGCGAACATCCTCGGTGCGGGCCACGAACGCTGCCCCGCTCGCCCAGAAGATATCGCAGGGGTTGTCGTATTGCCCTCTATCATTCTCAATAACATCGAAAATGCGGCCACGACAGAAAGGATATCCATACTGGTCGAGAAACCCGCCTCCGCCTCCAGCATAATCGAAAAGCTGAGGATTCTGGGCCGACTTTATCTTTGGCTGACAGACGGCGATATCGGGATGGGACTCCAGAACTTCCAGAATGGGGAGGTGCCACTTAGGGGTGACTTGCACATCGTTGTTGAGAATGGCAACGAATG
The DNA here is from genome assembly GCA_046759065.1 of Thermoplasmata archaeon. Lineage (GTDB taxonomy): Archaea > Thermoplasmatota > Thermoplasmata > RBG-16-68-12 > JAGMCJ01 > JAGMCJ01. The sequence goes on from JBHIBK010000194.1 coordinate 2,855, forward strand.
GAGTTTGTACCCGTTCTAGGCCATGGTTGCATGCGACGGCGAAGCCCGAGTTTGTCTTGAGACGCTCAAATTGAACATCGGGGTAATCCTCTTGGATGGTGGGATCATAGCAGCCATCTTCCACCACAATGATGTTCTCGACGGACGTAAACTGAAGGCTGTCTAGACAGTTCCTCAGCAATGTGTAGCTTCCGAAATGTGGGATAATTACAGATAGGTTATTGGCCAAGGGGGTCAGATCCACGAGAACAGTCTACGAACGCTCTCCACATTAAATCTATCGCCGGGTCTGGTTTCTGTTGTCAGGCTGACGGGATTCTCACCGAGCCAGAACTGCGCAGGATTCCCACCTGTGTTGAGTTCGCAATAGCATGTAAGTTGGCGCGGGGTTGGATGTTTCAAGCCGACGGGAGGTTTCAGAGCCGCCTTCCTTTGAATCCAAACCAGCGAGTTTCAGGAGACTAGCCCTCTTCTATTTGCGAGATTACAATGTCCCCAAGGCTGATTCGGAAGGGAAGACCCGGGTCCCGGCTCCGGATGGTGAGCGTGTGAAGACCCGGTCCCTCATAGGGAACGTCCAAGGTCAACCAGATGGGGATGAACGTGCCATATGCGTGTTCGAGCACTCGTTCCCCATCCAACTCGAACAGAAGGCCGCTGAGCGGTTCATCGGTATCGAAGTCGTTCTGGGGGAAATCCATGAGACGGATGGAGATGCGGTATTGCCCCCTCTCCCTTAGATAAATGGGGTAGTCAACTCTGAATTCCTCGAAGGTGTACGTCTCGAGGACTACGCCGTCGACGCCCCACTCCCGTTCCGCCGGATAACCATCGCTCAGGAAGGACCAGTCATAGGCAGGGCGAAGAGTAAGGGGCTCGAAGTCGCTCAGATCTCTCAACTCAGCGATGGTGACGTTCCCTTCCTGGTAAAGGACGGAGTACCACGGAGAAATGGTCAGGTTATCGGGGTTCATGGGCCCTGTCCCTTTGGCTCCCAGGTATACATGCGTTGCCCCAATTTCATAGAGGAAGAGATAGGAACCGAAGCTACCAATCCTCTTCTCATACAGGGCAATCTGCCATAGCTGTTCTTTGTAGTCGTAGAAAGGCGGTCTCTCTATCAGATATGACAGAGGTGGAGCCGACTGTTGCCTGCCTGTGAAATAGGTTATCCAAATTCCTGCGTCTA
>JBHIBK010000195.1:0-4019 GCA_046759065.1 Thermoplasmata archaeon
TCCGAAGAGCATAGGAAAGGTCCGCTCGCACCTCGGCAACTTCGCCGTCCTGTTGAGGGCATACGCCTACATCAAGCTCCATGGCGGAGACGGGCTCAAGCGGATATCGGACAGAGCTGTGCTGAATTCCAACTACCTGAGCTCGAAGGTGAAGGACATCCTCGATGTGCCCTTCGACGGGCTCAGGAAGCACGAGTTCGTCGCAAGCGCCGCGGGGTTGAGGAACGGCGTCAAGGCGAAGGACGTCTGCAAGCGGCTCATCGATTTCGGCTTCCACCCTCCGACGGCGTATTTCCCGCAGCTCGTCGACGAGGCGCTGATGATAGAGCCCACGGAGAGCGAAACGAAGGAGACCCTGGACCGGTTCGCGCAGGTCTTGGAGGAGATAGTGAACGAGGATCCTGAGACGACCAGGAACGCTCCCCACAACGCTTCTGTCAGGCGGGTCGATGAGGTCGCCGCCGCCCGGAAGCCCGTCCTCAGCTTCAAAATGATGGAGAAGTGATGTTCTCGTTGTCGAGGCTCTGAATGAGCACGTAGGCCCAGTCCAGCTTTCTTGCCTTGACCTTCGGGTCCTTGTCCTTCTCCCTCGGGTTATCGAAGTCGAACCCGACCAGCCTTATCTCCTTCGCGCCGAAGTGGTCTGCAATGAAGACGGCCCTGTCGCCATCAGTGAAGCCCCCGAAGTTGTGTATCCCCTCGACAGGCTCTGCCTGCGTCGTTCCGATGACCGGTCCTTTGAATCGCCTTGCGTGCTCCCGCAGCGCGGGAATGTTGTCGCCGTGGGCGTGGATTATCGCGATGGAGCCCTGCGAATTCGCACGCACGAGGTCCTCTATCCTTCCATCGAGGTCGGTGGTGAAGGCATCCGGGTTGATGTCCCTTTCCAGCAGAACGGAGGTCGCTTCGTCCGCGGATATGACCGCCCCCGATGCGGTACCGATCTCCCGCTCAAGGGTTTCCGCGTCTCCGGCGATGGTCACCCGCCTCCCCTCTATCCTCGGTCGCAGGTCATCGACGGAAGATGGCTTGTCCTTCAACAGCTCTGAGAGTATGACCGCCGCCCGCTCGTCCTCCCTCCGGTCGAAGCCGAAATCCGCCAGAATCTGAGAGTAGTACGTCTCCCAGCGAGAGAAATCCATCCTTACCCGTCCTAGTGTCGCCAGAGGTCCTCTGAAGGAACCCTCGGTGCTATCATGCGATAGATCGCGAGTCCGAGCACCGTTATGATGAGGCCGAAGACGATCTCGACCGTGATCACTATCGTCATGTACGGGTCCACGTGGCTGATCACGATCCGGATGGCTTCGAAGAATATCAGCGTCAGGAAGCTCACCACAAGCCAGAAGACCATGATGGGAACGAAGGAGGAGGGGAACTTCCGTCTCCTCATGTAGGCGCCGACCACGTTGCCGAGCTCGTACACGAACATGGCCAGGATGAACCACCATATGGACGTGAAGAAGAAGAGGAATACGGCCATGCCAATTCCCAGGACGCCCGGCGCGGTCGCAGCGGAAATGCCGCTGAAGACCCCTATCACTGTCAGGATGACCGTGACACTCTGGAAGATGATGGTGAAGTCCCCGGACATCATGGAAGTCCTGACCCCGCTGACCCTGCTCCTGAATCCCCTGACCGTTGACCTGACGAAACCCTCTTCGAAGTGGATCCTGGAGAACATGTACAGGCTCAGAACGAGCGCTATGAGTCCCGGGGCCAGGTTGGGAAGCGTGGGAACGACGTCCACGCCGCTCACGAACAGTGCGTAGATGAAGGGGATGACGTTCAGGAAGCCCAGGATGAAGAGCACGATCGCCAGAGGGGTGCCGAACCGCCTCTTTATCTTCTCGTCCTTAAGCGCCCTCACGAGGCTGTAGTACGCACCCTCCAACTCGGGATTCTGCTTCACGTAGACCCTCTTCACGTGGTTGACCTTGATCCTGGACGCTATTATGGGGAATATCTGCTCATCCTCCGCGCCATCGCTGACTAGGAACGCGTAGTTGGGCTGGACCTCGTCGAGGACCTCGTTGAGCTGTCTTGTGAGCTCCCTGTCTGACTTGTAGCCCACGTCCCTGTCCCCGGCTATCGTGGCGACCTCGGCGGAGATCCCTCTCTCGATGAGGTCGTCGTACATGGCGACCGCTGACAGGATCGTGTTGACATCGGCATCTTCTGGGTTCGCAAGCCCGAGCTTCATCGCCGCGGCTAGGTTCTCATCCTTCCCAATCACAGGACCAGGGATTCCAGCCTTCCCCCCGATGTCGTCATCTCTATCGACGCAAAGGACAAGGGCCTTCATCGCACCTGCTTTATGATGTGAATAACTATTTGAAACTATCTAGCTCGTTCCTCGATAACGGCGTCGAAACGATTATATGGTCAAAGAAGATAATGCGAAGACGCCCATGCCAGAAGAAGAGGAAATCGAGGATGCAGTGAGTTCCATCCGCGATCTGGGTGATGTTGCCGACCTGGTGCGATGCCCGAACTGTGGGGAGACGACCGAGACCAGCAAGAACGTGTGCGACTCCTGCGGTTACCTGATTCGAGGACCAAAGCCGACCAAGGAGCCTCCCTCTAAGGAAATGGAGTTCCGGGAACGGCTGACGATGACCTTGAAGCCCATGGTCCCGTCCAAGCCGGAGGTTGCGCCACCCTCTGAGGGGGCGGAGCGGGAGAAGACCCCAGAGGTTATTGCTGAAGGCCCAGAGGTCGAGAAGCTGCTGGAATCGGCGCTTGAACCGCTCAAAGAGGAGAGGTTGCCCAAGAGAATCGAGACAAGGGCACCCGTTCAGTTCCGAAGGAGAAGCGAATCCCTCGTTCTGATCTCCGTTCTCCTCTTGGTCGCGGGGATCGTCACCTACCTGCTTCCCTTCTTCCAGGTTTCCGATCGGGTGCTTGCTGGAGCTATGATGGTCCTCGGTGCGGTGCTCATAGTGATATTCGGCAATGTCGCGGCGGAGAGCGCTCTCACGTCGAGACGTCCCGTTCTGACCGCCGCGCAAGTGCCGAGGAGGAAGGTGCTTCAGTACGTATGTCCCGTCTGCAAGATGCCTCTGAAGGAGGGAGAATCCAAGTGCCCGTTGTGTGGGTCGGTCTTTGAGTCCTGAGATATCTAGGGGGAGTTTGGATGGAGATACGGTGGCACGGACATTCGTGTTTCGAGATTTCGAATGAAATCACCGTTGTGACGGATCCTCACGACGGCAGGTCCATTGGCATCAAACAGCCGAACGTCATGGCTGACCTGGTGCTCATGTCGCACGACCATTGGGACCACAATGCTTCTCGCGTCATCAGAGGGAATCCCGAGGTGATAGGATCGGATTTCAGCGGTACGGTGAAGGGAGCCCGGATAAGCTCGATAGACACGTACCACGATAGGTCCGGGGGCGAGAAGAGAGGGACGAACAGGGTATTCATCATTGACCTGGACGGCACCAAGTTCTGCCATCTAGGGGACCTGGGGCATGTTCCCCCTAGGGGGAAGCTGTCCAAGATGAGGGATTCGGACGTGCTCTTCATCCCCGTCGGCGATGTCTTCACCATGGAGGCCGCGAAGGTGGCCAAGATCCTGAGGCCCAAGGTCTGCGTGCCCATGCACTACAGAGTGGGAGGGCTGTCCCTATCGATCAGACCGGTGGACGATTTCCTCGGCCATTTCCCGGAGGAGCAGATCATACGCGTCGGCAACCAAGTGTCCTTCGAGCGAGATGACCTTGGCGGGAAGATGAATATCTGGGTTTTCTCCCTGTAACCGAAGCTAGTAGAGAACGAGTCCTTCTTCTATTCTTCCGATCTCTATCGGAGTCGTCGTGGACCCAACGACAGCACCCTTGCTGTTCGCCACGACACAGGCGCCGACGTACGTCGTCCCGTAGTTCGCGGTCGCGATCGTGACGGGGACCTTGAGAACGTCCTCCAGCAGCTTCCTCTCCTCGTTCCTGATCTTGGGATGGCACACAACGCCCTTGTTCGTGGCCACGGCCACGGAACCAACCGTCTTCAGGCCC
>JBHIBK010000196.1:0-3999 GCA_046759065.1 Thermoplasmata archaeon
GACGACACCGCTTCTGAATGCGACGGATGTCACTGTCAATATCACGGTCATAGATACGAGCGGCTACGTTGCGTACGATGAAGCGCTCGTCCCCATCATAGACTCGGACGGCCCGGATGTTCTCACGACGACACCTTCGAGCGGACAGAGCGACGTGGCCTTGGACCAAGACGTCACCATATTGTTCGATGAGTCCATGAACACGACGTCGGACTCCTACATCACTGTCAATCCGGACCCTGGCGGGTGGATGTGGACGTGGGTGACGACCTCTTTCGAGAATGACACGGTGATTGGATCTCACAACGCCTTCGCACAGGGGCAGTTCTACGAATTGGTCATTGGAACGGGAGCAAAGGATGACTCCGATCCAGGAACCCCGATGTCCAGTGACTACACATGGAACTTCACCACAGTGATGATAGGCACGGTTCCATCCTGTTCTGTTCTCGTGCCAACAGGAGCGGAGAGCTGGACGGGAAGCACTCTCCACGCAATCGAGTGGTGGATGAACGACGACCTCACGGCGACCGAGAATCTTGACGTCTACCTGAACTACTCTTCGAGCGCGGGTTTCGGCTCCATCGTCGCCCTCACACCGAGCGGAATGGCCTCCCCGCCGTTCATTTATGATTGGAACGTGGTCACCATCGATGCGAATGATGTTGTGATAGAGATCACTGTCGTCGACGAGAACGGCTTCGTGACCACGAACACGAGCGCGCAGTTCGAAATAGACTCGACTCCCCCCGCCGTTACATCCACGGTGCCGCTGAACGGCGCGACGGACGTGCCCAGGAATTCGAATGTCCAGGCAACGTGGGACGAGGGCATGAATGTCTCATCCGCGGAGGGAGCATTCTCGTTGGTGGACAATACGACCTGGACAGCGGTTCCGGGAGCATTCTCTTGGGCGGCGAACGCCCTGACCTTCGACCCCGCGGCTCTCCTGAATCCGGATGAATGGTTCACCGCGAACTTCTCCGACACCGCGGCGGACGATTCCGATCCAGGCAACATGGCCTCCCGGTTCTCCTGGAGCTTCAGAACAACGAGCCTCGTTGACAACTTCCCGCCAAACATAACTCAATTGAGCGTGAATCCCACCCCGCAAGAAGTGTACTTCAACATCAACATCTCGGCCAATGTGACGGACGACTTCGGCTTGCAGTCGGTGAGCGTGAACGTCACCTGGCCCGACTCCTCCTGGTCGAACGAGAGCATGAGTCCAGCAGCGGGAGACATCTTCTTCCGTGATAGGAGCTACGACCTTTTGGGATCATATTCATTCACGATATGGGCTGGTGATACCTCGGGCAATTGGAACTCCTCCATTGACGGGTTCGAGGTCGTTGACACGACACCTCCCACCCTCACACACATACCAGCAGGCCCATGGCTGGCGGATGAGCCAATCGACCTGACCGTAACAGCGGTCGACAACTTCCTCCTTTCGTCCGTGAGGATCAACTACACCGACACGAGCGGGGTCGTTCACAACGAGACGATGAGTCTGTTGAGCGGGGACGACTACTCCCACCAGATTGCGGGTCAGTCTCAGACGGGGACGATCATGTACTTCTTCTGGGCGAATGACAGCAGCGGGAACGAGGCCCGAAGCCCGACGTACGGCGCCGAGGTCGTGGAGACCACACCGCTCCCGCCGACGAATCTCACTGTGACGGCTGGCAGCAGGGGGACGCTCCTCTTGGAGTGGGATGCTCCCACGAGGAACGAGGATGGTTCTGCGCTCACGGACCTGCAGGGATACAACGTCTACAGGATGACCGAGTCCGGCGGAGTACCGGTCCTAGTGAATGCCCAGCTGGTTCCGGAGCAAGAGCCCTATTTCCTAGATGAGAACCTGAGAGATGGTGAAACCTACTACTATGTGGTCAGAGCTATGAACTCGCGGGGAGTGGAGTCCGCGAATTCGGAAGAAGCGTCGGGAACGACGACCAAGCCCCAGGTTGACGACTATACCTGGATCATCCTCATCATCATAATCATCATCGCGGTCGTACTGATCGTCCTGTACATGAGAAGAAAGAAGGAGGACATCCCCGAGGCGGATGAAGAGCCCCCTGTCGACGAGTCTCAATCAGAACAGATATAGTCGATGAACTCGTTGAGCGGGAAGCCGTCCTCCCATTTTAACACGAAGTAGTCCTTGGGCGTCGTCTTGGCCTTGGGCAGCCGTCTGTACAATAATCTCTGATGGCCCTCGAAGCGCTTCCCCACAGGGAGTGTGAAGAGCCGCCAGGCGTCCCCGCGCCGTCCTTTGAGCCTGAAGGCGTATATCGGAACGAGCCCCGCCTTGCCGCATTTCTCTATCATGTCCTCCGCCTGGTTCGTCACCCTCATGGACTGGCTGAACCTGAGCGTCTTGTGCTTCGAGGACTTCACCTCGATGGGAAATCCAACGTCACCGCGCAGGGCCATCAGGTCCACGCCGAATGAGCCCGCTGCCCGCATGACGATGAAGGGGCTCTCGTGGATCCTTCTGTAGTTGCTAGTCTCATCCTCATCGCATGTTCTCGTGACCCTGTCCAGTATGTCAAGGTCGCCCTGCAGTATGCCTTTGAGTTCCCGCTCGAAAATTCCCCTTGCCACTGTAAGGATAATATACATTCGCTCTAATAAATGTGATTGGGGATGTGTCACAAGGGCAACTCTTAATTCTGTCTGAGAGAATGATGTCTCGTCATGATCAGAGAAATGACCTCCAAGGATGTTGACCAGGTACTGCTCCTGAGGGCTTCCCAGTCCAACGAGGACCAGAAGCACAGTGGAGGAAAGGAGAGCTTCGAGGACATCCTTCGCAGACGAAAGAAGATAGGCATCGTCAAGAAGTACGAGGGCGAGATTGTCCACCTCGTGGAGGAGAGGGAAGGAGAGGTCGTGGGACACTGCGCCGTGAGCATAAGGACGGACGGAGAGACCGTGATGGGTGAGATGTCCGCAATGTACGTGAAGCCGGAGCACAGGAGAAAGGGAATCGCCCTCGGTCTCATCAACAGGATGACTGAGGTCGCCAGAGAGAAGGGTGCCAGTGTCATTTTCGCTTGGACGAGGCATGAGGCGGAAGCAGCGAAGGCGCTGTATGAGAAAGCTGGCTATGAGGAGCATGCCCAGCCGATCTACTATCGCATCATGGATGAGGGGAAACCCGCTGGGCCTTCGCGTTCGACGGGATAAGCTCCTTCCTTGATTGAGGCTCTCGTCTCCTCCATCCACGATTCCACCACTGTGAGGTTGTGCATCGAGAGAAGTCTCATCGCGAGCATCTCCTTTTCTCGAAACAGGTGGTGGATGTATCCTGATGTGAATTCCCTGCAGGCATAGCAGTTGCAGTCCCGGTCAAGAGGTTCCGCGGAACCCTCGAACTGCCTCTTCCGTATGTCATGGGCGTCCGTTCCTGTGAAGAAGGAACCGTGCCTCGCATTCCTCGTGGGAAATGCGCTGTCAAAGACATCGACGCCCATCGACACGTACCGTCCAAGGTCATCGAGGCTGCCTATTCCTAGCAGGTGCTTTGGCGGGTCTGGCGGCAGGCCCTTCAGGGATGCTTCGACCATGGCCCGCGTGGTCTTCTTCGGTTCCCCCAGGCCCAGTCCGCCGATCCCATAACCATCGAAGTCAAACTCCGATATCGTGCGGGCGTGGTCCTCCCTCAGCTTCGGATCCAACCCACCTTGGACGATGCCGAACAGAAGAGTGTCCTCTGATCCTCGAGCCGCCAAACCTTCCTCGGCCCACTTGGTCGTCCTCTTCATGGCCAGCAGAACCCTCTTTCCGCTGCTCCCCAGCGGGGGACAGTCATCCAGGGCGAAGGCCACATCCGACCCCATCTCCTCCTGCAGGCGAAGCGAACCAGCTGGGTCCAAGAGATAGGGCTCCCCATCCATGAGCTTGAACGACATACCTTCATCGGACAGCCGGAACGAGAAGTCCTTCCTGACGAGTTGGAACCCGCCGCAGTCAGTGAAGATGACCTTG
>JBHIBK010000197.1:0-3982 GCA_046759065.1 Thermoplasmata archaeon
ACCCCGGACTCGACAGAGGAGCACGCGTTCGACACTGTCAAGGGAGCAGACTACCTCTGCGATCAGGACGCGATGGAGGTCCTCGTCAACGAGGCCCCGAGGAACATCTACGAGCTGGAGCACATGGGAGTCGCCTTTAGCCGGACGCAGGACGGGAAAATCGCACAGAGACCCTTTGGCGGGCACAGCAGACCGAGGGCGTGCTACGCGGCCGACTGGACAGGGCACACTCTTCTGCACACGCTCTACGAACAGAGCTTCCAGCGGAGAATCACCTACTACGATGAATGGTTCGCGCTTTCCGTCGCTCTGGTGAATGGCAGATGCGCTGGCCTGACAGCGATGGACATGAAGACCGGGAGGATCGAGGCCTTCAGCGCCAAGTCCGTTATCTTCACCACGGGCGGGTACGGTCGAGCCTTCAAGATCACATCGAACGCGGCTGCGAACACGGGGGACGGTCTTGGGATGTTCCTTCGTGCTGGACTCCCGCTCGAGGACATGGAATTCGTTCAATTCCACCCGACGGGGCTGTATCAGCAGGGCATACTCGTCACCGAGGGCGCGCGCGGTGAGGGCGGGTACTTGCTCAACGACAAGGGCGAGAGATTCATGGAAAGGTACGCCCCCGAGCAGATGGAGCTGGCACCCAGGGATGTGATATCCAGAGCAATACAGACCGAGGTCAATGAGGGTCGTGGGATTGGCGGCGGTGATTCAGTACGCCTCGACCTGCGGCATCTGGGGAAGGAGAAGATACTGGAGAAGCTGCCTCAGATTCATTCCCTTGCGCTTGACTTTGTGGGCGTCGACGCGATCAAGGAGCCAGTTCCGATTCAACCCACGGCGCACTACTCGATGGGGGGCTTGCCCACCACCATAGACGGGAACGTGATCAAGGATGCGAATAGCACTCCTGTCGAAGGGCTTTTCGCGGCGGGAGAATGCGCCTGCGTGTCCGTCCACGGGGCGAACAGGCTCGGGACGAATTCACTGCTGGATGCGGTCGTCTATGGGAAGAGAGCGGGGATGGCCGCCAGAGAGCATGCGAAGAGGTCTCAGTTCGCGGACTTCCCACACGAGCATCTCGGAGAGGTCGAGCGGGACATCGCGTCACTGCTTTCGGCCGATGGGAAAGAGTCCTCCCAGAAGTTGCTGACGAATGCGCAGAACACGATGACTCGGCTTTGCGGGATATACAGGGTCAAGGAGGACTTGGAGCTCTGCATCGAGAGGATCCAGGAGCTCCAGGAGAGGTTCCAGAACATCGGCACTGGGGATAAGGGCAGGGTCTTCAACACGGAGCTCATCGACACGATACAGACGAGGAACATCCTCGAGTTCTCAGAGGTGATGGCCGTCGGCGCTCTGGCCAGGCAGGAGAGCAGGGGCGCCCACTACAGGACCGATTTCCCGAAGCGCGACGACGAGAACTGGCTGAAGCACACGATGGCGTTCTGTGAGAACGGGAAGATCAGATTGGACTACAAGCCTGTCGTTATCACGAAATGGGAACCACGAGAGAGGAAGTACTAGCGGGCGCTAGTAGCCAATGACCGCTGACACGATGAAGTAGAATCCAAAGACGATGAGCAGTCCACCGCATACGACAAACACGCCCGTCCTCGTTCGTGGCGTCCAGAACTTCTTGCTCCTGTTCACTGTGAATGAGACGAGTGTGTCCCATGCCAGATCGCAGGACCAATGAACGATGGCGAAGACGATGATGACAACGACGCCGTACGCCGCCGCCATGACTATGAGACTGAGGCCCACGGTGGCCCACCAGAAGAAGAAATACGGGTTCGTCAGAGTCGTGACCATCCCAGCGACGAATGAAGAGTAGGGCATGTATTCTTCTTCCTCGCTCTCTCTGAACCTTATCATCTGGTATCCCATCACGAGAAGGAAGAGCCCGCCGACGACACCGATGACCGCCAGCAACCTCGAATCCTCAAGCCAGGATGCAACGAAGAAGACACCAGCCATCAGGGGGAACTCTATGACCCCATGCCCCAGGGCTATTGAGATGCCGGCCTTTGCATCCTTGTATCCCTTCGCCACTGTGGCTGCGAATACGGGACCTGGCATCATGACGCCTGTCAGGGAAAGGAAAACAGTGAGCCCGAGCACGGCTAGTATCTCGTACACCTAGGGGCTGATATCTACTCCAAGCTTAAGAGATTGGCGCTGAATTCGGTAATGACCATAACCGAATGAGCGCTGTCTTGGGATGAGAACGGTACGCTTTCGGTAAGGGCCATAACCGACTGTGACACGCGCTCAGAAGGACCACCCATCCGTTACCACGTCCCAATGACGGTGATCTATCCTCAATTCTGCCAATCTGAGAATTAGTCTTGAGGCAAGATTCCGAGGAAGAAGATAGACGGACTGTCCGAGCCGAAACCCTCCCTCGTCCAGAATGCCCGGATATCTGTACGTTCGCTGCAGTCCATTGACATGCTTCGTGTCAACGCGTCCATGCAGAAGCCCGTGGATTCCCACTCTCTTGGATCTGTCTTCATCGGGTATGTCGAACGAGATTACTGTTGCCTCCATTCACTCCCACGCTTTCGGTAAGGACCATAACCGAAGATAAAGGACACCAGAGGGGTTGGGTGAATGTGCTAGCTAGTGTCACATCTGCCCGGGTTTCGGTAATGACCCTTTCCGAAGTTTGGATGCAAATAGCCTTTTATTGACTCAATCGCTTACGGTCATCTGAGGAGCTGAGGAACGCCGAATGTCAGAGAAGGAAAGGACTCTCCGAAAGAGAATCCAGAAGTGGGAAGACACCACTCTGAAAAAGAGCTTAGAGACCCTCAAAGAGCGAAGCGAGGAGTTCAGCACTCTGTCACGCATTCCCGCCAAGGGGATCCACACTCCCGAGGATACATCTGACCTTAACTACGTTGAGGACGTGGGCTTCCCCGGCGATTTCCCCTTCACCAGGGGCGTCCACCCGAACATGTACCGGGGACGACTCTGGACGATGAGGCAGTACGCCGGATTCGGAAGTGCCAGGGAGTCCAACGAGAGATACAGGTTCCTCATCGGCCAAGGTCAGACCGGCCTGAGCGTTGCCTTCGATCTTCCGACGCAGATGGGATACGACAGCGACCACGCCATGGTCAAGGGCGAAGTGGGCAAGGTGGGCGTGGCGATTAGCTCGCTCAAGGACATGGAAGTCCTTCTTGAGGGCATACCGCTTGACAGGATCAGCACGAGCATGACGATCAACTCCACGGCCCCGATACTGCTCGCCATGTACATCGCGGTCGCTCAGCAGCAGGGACTGGACCCGAAGAGTCTCAGAGGCACGGTCCAGAACGACGTCCTCAAGGAGTACGTGGCGCGCGGAACCTACATCTTCCCGCCAAGGGAGAGCATGAGGCTCGCGGTGGACCTGGTCGACTACTGCTCAAGGGAAATGCCGCGATGGAACCCGATAAGCATAAGCGGATACCACATGCGGGAGGCGGGCGCGACCGCCGTCCAGGAGGTCGCGTTCACATTCGCCAACGCCATTGCCTACATCGAGCACGTTCTGGAAAGGGGACTGAAGGTGGACGACTTCGCGAGGAGGCTGTCCTTCTTCTTCTGCGCGCAGAGCGACTTCCTCGAGGAAGTGGCGAAGTTCCGAGCCGCAAGGAGACTCTGGGCCCGTATCATGAAGAACAGGTTCGAGGCGAAGGACAAGAGGTCAATGCTTCTGAGATTCCACACGCAGACATCAGGTGTCTCGCTCACCGCTCAGGAGCCAGAGAACAACGCTGTCCGGGTGACGCTCCAGGCCCTTGCGGCCGTCCTGGGCGGGACGCAATCACTTCACACGAACTCCATGGACGAGGCACTGGCCCTTCCATCGGAGAAGGCCGTGAAGCTCGCCCTGCGAACTCAGCAGCTGATAGCCCACGAGAGCGGTGCGGCGAACACCGTGGACCCGCTGGGCGGCTCGTACTGCATCGAATGGCTGACC
>JBHIBK010000198.1:0-3974 GCA_046759065.1 Thermoplasmata archaeon
AGACGTACATCTCATTGAATCTTCTCTCCGATGGGGAGACCTACCTATCCGGTCTCTCGAGGAACACGCGACAGCAATATCGCCGCCACTTACGGCGCCTCGGAGATCAGGGGGACGTGCGGACCTCCGTGGAGACAGAACCAGACGGGGTGGAGAAGCGGCTCCAAGAAGCGATGGTCAACCACGACACCTGGTGGGGCGAGGGCCCCCGTGCCGACTGGTTCGGCAGAGAGGCGACTCGACGCTTCACCATCGATGGAGCTCGACTCCTGGCCAAACGGGGACAGTATCTCGCGTATACGCTCGATCTCGACAAGACCCCCATCGCGTGGAACTTCGGAGCCTTTGATGGTAGACGCTACTTCGAACATCTGCTCTCCCACAATCCCGAGTACCGAGCTCACTCTCCTGGCGCGACCTTGACCCTCTCTCTGATCCAAGAGCTCATCGAGCGTGGGGCGAGCCGCGTCGAATTTGGCCCCGGCGACCACCAGCGAAAAAGGTCGGCGGGCGGCATGGCTCGCCAACACGTCCGCTTTGTCTGGTACCGGGGATGGCTCCGATCCGCTGCCCGCCTTCGAGGTGCTCTCCGTGGGAGGCCACGTTCCGCATGAAGCTCGCCGTCGTGGGCCTCGATAGCGCAGACTGGACCCTCCTCGATCGGTGGTCGCATCACCTCCCCTACATCACTGAAATCCGGCGAGAAGGCGTGAGTGGCTCTTTGGAATCATGCAGGCCACCCGTGACGATTCCAGCCTGGAAGTGTTACAGCACCGGGAAGAATCCCGGGAGACTGGGGGTCTACTGGTTCGCCTACCCCGATTTCCGATCCCGCCGACTGAATCTGAATCTGCCAGGGGGCATCGGCGGCAACCTTTGGGACTACATCCCCAACGCTTTGGTCATCAACACTCCAGGAACGTTTCCGCCCAGAACGATTGACGGCGTACTCATCGCGGGCTTTCCCTGCCACAGCGATACCTCGTTCGCCACACCCCCCTGGGCCTATCAGCGCCTGACCGGATATCGCGTGAACCCGCAGCATGACCCCATGGACCCGGACTTCCCCGCAGAGGCCCTCGAACTCATCCGCTCGCGATTTACCACCTTTCACCGCTTCGCCCCGCAGTTCGACTTCGGTCAGGTCACCATCTTCCACATCGACGAGTTGCACCACGTCTATGGCTCGGACTCTCTCGTCCTCGATGCCTGGAGGATGATCGATGAGGAAATCGGACGAATCATGGAGACGGCAGACAACGTGGCGCTTGTCAGCGATCATGGATCAGGGCCCCTGAGCCAATTCGTGAACGTGGCCCCTTCCCTGCGGGAATTGGGAGCCTTTCGGCTTCGCCGGAATCCCTGGAAGGGGTTTTCTCGCCTCCTCGACCCGATCCTCCCGGTCATGCCTGGCATGCTCAGGCAGATGGGGGAGAGATACTCGCCTCCCAAGCTCAGAGACGCCGTTCGTTCGCGACTTCGGCCCATGCATTCGTGGGTGGCCTCCGCCCCGGATCAGTATCGGATCAGGGTCGACTGGTCATCCCTAGTTCTGCCCTTGAATCAGGGTCTGGTTTACCGCAACCCCCGACCAGGTCGGACAGACACCACGATGTCTGACGTGAAAGAGGCACTCGGGCACCTGCCGGGGGTGGTCCGCCTCTGGGACAAGGAGGAAAACTATGATGGTCCGCTTCTCGGGGCGCCCCCCGACATCTGGATGGAAACCGAGCCTGGCATAGAGCTCACGGTCCGGTTCGACGCAGAATGGGAGACGAAGCGTCCAGAGAAGGGACGGGAGTGGATCGTGAATCATCGACCGGAGGGGATCTTCGGGTTCCTCGGTAAAGACACAGGCTCTCTTGGCGTGACCACGGCGTCAATCTACGACATGTGTCCAACGATTCTCTCCCTCTTCGGCGTACCCACACCTGCGTCCTTGGACGGGAACACTCTTCCGATCTTTCCAGGCTCAGAGACGGGATCTGTGGGCGCGAGCGACCCAGATTCATAGGATCCATGGGCGCGCCACTTCTGTCCGTGCAAACCAGCCAGGGAACCTTTATACTCTCATTCGTTCGAATCAGAACTGAGGTCCAGGGATGAAGCGTAAGGACCGCCGGTCGAAGGAACCGAGGATGGTACTGGCACCAACGGAGGGACTGTCGCTCGAAGGAAAGATTCGGGTGTCGGAAGTCGTCGTTCAGGATGCCCTGGCCCGGTTCCACAATCCCGTAGTCATGTGGACTGGGGGGAAGGATAGCATGCTAGCCCTCTGGTATGTGAGGGAGGCATGCAAACAGCTGGAGAAGAGCCTGCCTCCTGTCCTCTTCATAGACCATGGCCTGCACTTCGACGAGACATGGCAACTCCTCGATCAGGTTGCGAGCAGGTGGGGCCTCCAGAAGATCGTTTGGAAGAACGAGGACGTTCTTTCTCATGCTAGCGGCCATGGGTCCTCCATTCGGATTCGCGACCTTTCAGCGGAGAACAGGCGCGAGGCCAAGAGGACCGGCTTTGGGAAGGCCGCCTTCCCGTATTCCCTCGGAGACCTCCTGGCAAACCACTTGCTGAAGACCGTTCCCATGAACGAAGCCATCTTGGAGCATCGGTTCGATGGGGTGGTCACGGGTATCCGATGGGACGAGGATGAGGCGCGGTCGAGGGAACGGTTCATCAGTGCGAGGGAGAACCCACCCCACGCTAGGGTCCATCCCATCCTTCATTTCACCGAGCGTGAAGTGTGGATGGAGACCCTCAAGAACCGCCTGCCCCTGCATCCGCTTTACGAACAGGGATGGCGGTCCATCGACGGCAAGTTCGACTCCCATAGGGTAGCCGATGTCCCTGCCTGGGAGCAGGATCTTGAAGGCACCGTCGAGAGAGCTGGGAGGGCCCAGGATAAGGAACAGATTATGGAACGACTGCGGAAGCTCGGATACATGTAGGTACAGTGATTCCATGTCTCCCGTCAGCCCCCGGGGATGCCTTTGTAATACGCGCTGGGAGGCAGCCAGGTTGCAGAATTCCTCTAAGGAAGGTTCAGCTACCTGTCACGTTGGTTTCGAGTCCTTCGCTCGTCTCGAGACTCCTCAGCAGGAAGTCTGTCTGTTGAACGGATGATTATGCCTACAAGCCACTTCTATCAGCTGAACGAAATCACTGAGATGACTGTCCTGACCAATCCGAAGAGTGTTCTCGATGTGGGCGCCGGCTTCGGGAAGTACGGGGTGCTCTCCAGGGAATACTTGGATGTCTGGGGAAGGGGAGCCGAAGTGTATGGTGACTGGGAAAGGCTTATTGATGGTATCGAGGCATGGCAAGACTATCTAACTCCGTTGCACGACTTCGTTTATGACAACATGTACGTCGGGGATGCCCTGGACATTCTTCCGACTCTCCAGACCAATTATGACCTCATACTCCTAATTGACGTTCTTGAGCATCTTTCCTTCAAAGACGGAATGAAGCTGGTGAAGGAGTGCCAGGCGCGAGGTACGAACATCCTTATCTCCACCCCGAGAGACATCGGGCCCATCGTCGCAACGTATAACCCCTTCGAAACCCACAGATTCCAATGGAAGAAGAAGCATTTCGCGGGCCTCGACAACAAGCTGTTCATTCGTAATCCTCATTCTTTGATCCTCTATGTTGGAAGGGACGCCCAGAGACTGAGACGAGATCTCTTCTTGGCCCGCTTCAGAAGGGGTTTCCTGACACATCTCCTAAGTCTCGGAGGGATTGCCATGAGCCACACCCCTCTGCTCCGAACAGTCATTGGAATTGTCAAGAGACATCTAGGTGAGCGTTGACCTCAAGTGAAACCTGTCACCACGGGCTAGAGCCGAAAAGACTCCCGTGTCGCGCCTCAATGGCTATGGTGGTGCGGACAGCCGGGGAGGATAGCTTTGAGCGACGAGCCGAGGAATCCACCTTGCACCACGCGGTCAGAGCCGTCCTCTCCATCCCCTTAT
>JBHIBK010000199.1:0-3963 GCA_046759065.1 Thermoplasmata archaeon
CAGCAGGCTATCACGGCCGTCAAAGCCTACATCGAGGAACACCTGTGCCGGGAACTCAATTTGATGCGGGTGCAGGTGCCCCTGATCGTGGACGTCGAGAGCGGTGTGAACGACTACCTGGACCGGGACGGCTCGCGAAGCCCGATCCAGTTCCACATCTCGAACGACCACGACAAGAACCCGATCGATGCCCAGATAGTGCAGGCAGCGACCAAGTGGAAGCGCGTCGCACTGAAGCAGTTCGGCATGGAGGTCGGCGAGGGGATCTGCACGGACATGCGCGCCGTGCGCAAGGACTACTTCCTCGACCACGACCACAGCTCATACGTGGACCAGTGGGACTGGGAGATGGTCATATCGGAAGAGCAGCGCTCCCTGGATTTTCTGACTGAAGTCGTGGAGAAGATCTGGAAGGTTCTGAAGGGCGCTGAGACACACGTCCAGGAGCTGTTCCCGCAACTCAAGACGGACGATTCTGACCTGCCCGAGAAGCTGACTTTCCTGCACGCCGAGGAGATCCTTGAGAGATATCCCGACCTACCGCGCAAGCAGCGCGAGACGGAGATCCTGAAGGAGCACCCGGCCATCTTCATCTACGGGATCGGCTGGCCCCTCGAGGACGGCTACCCGCACGAGATGCGGGCGGCGGACTATGACGACTGGATAACGGAGACGGTCTCCAAGGACGGCAGGCCCATGCACGGTCTCAACGGCGACATTCTCGTTTGGAACCCTGTGACAAGGCGCCGGCACGAGCTCACGTCCATGGGTGTCCGCGTGAACCCGGAGACGCTCAAGAAGCAGCTGGAGATGTCCAGACAGTTGGACCTGCTCGAGTTGCCGTATCACCAGGGGATCGTGAATGGCGAGCTCCCGCTCAGCATCGGCGGAGGGATAGGGCAGTCGCGCACCTATATGCTCCTGCTCAGGAAGGCCCATCTCGGGGAGGTCAGTGTGACGGTCTGGCCGAAGATACTCAAGGACATGTGCAGAGAGAAGAACATCCACGTCCTGGAATGAGGCTCAATCCGTGAGCTCGACGTCCGAAAGGACCTTCTCATAGCGAACTCGGTATGGCTTGAATCCGCACTTCTCGTGGAGCTTCTGAGAGGCCGTGTTCTCGATCCCGGTGTCAGAACGCACCACCGCCGCCCCTCTGGCAAGTGCCTGTTCCTCGATGTGCTTCATCAGTTCCAATCCGATTCCCTGGCGCTGGCGCTCTGGAGTGACCATGATATCCATGATCTCTGCGGCGGTGACGTTGTAGTCCCTGATATCCATGTATGTGACCCGTATATACCCTATAAGTACGCCATCATCCTCCGCGATCTCGGCTATGGTTCTCTCGTCCTCCAATGACCCCTTCAGGTCCGAAAGGAATTGCTCCGTCTGTGAGGTGCTCAGCCACTTCTCCCGATAGTCCTCGTATGGCACCTCTCTGGCCCACTTTGTCTCGCTCTCGTAGTTTATCCTGCAGTGAAGATCAAGCAACAAATCCCTGTCGGCTTTGACATCCACAACTCGATACTGAAACATTCAGGTCCTCCTCTTCCACGACCGACTCTATCGATTGCCAGTATTTCAATCCTATTCGCGTCAAACAATATGGAATAATCGTCGGAGAAGCTGCCCGTTCAAATCTTCAACTGGACAGCTGCCACCTCGAGCCTAAGTTCCACCACCCTTCGAAGAGACAAGGTGACCTGCTGATCGGTCTGGCCTAGAGAGTACTGGTCCGAGCTGAGACCGGCGGAGACCTCAAGGAACCAATTGCTCCATGCGTCCACGTAATCGGTTGAAACAACAATCGAGACTCCGCCTATCCAAGCCTCCCATTCCCCAGCATTGCATTTCAGCTTGGCCAACTTCAGGATGAGGAACTCCGCGTACCAATCCTGGATCTCACCCCCGCTTTCCCTCTCCTGAACGACTTCGATTGTCTGGTCTACCGACTCCAAAGCATCTTGGATCTGGTCCAGTGCATCCTCGGTCCCACCGCTCTCCCATTTCAGAATGGCTGTTGCGACATGCCCCTCCACCTCGTTCAACTTCAGCAGAATGCTTTGACCGGCGGCCTGAGTCAGAACTCCGCCGACGCTCAACCTGTACTGAACGTCCTGTTGGAGAGAATCCACCTCAGCGTCCAGACCATCCAGGGTGGATTCCGTGTACGTATACCGCTCTGAAGAAATCGCCAACAGGGAAGTGGTGATTCCCTCGGACCACGTCCCGCTCACTGCACCGGGTTCTCCCATCAGGGTTGTCGTCCTCATATCAATCTGGAGATGCCCTTCGGTTGTTTCGACGATTGAGAAATATGGGCTCGATGTGATGACCGACCCGTCCGTCTGCCCCAGAGCGACCGCCCCGTGCTCGTATGTCAGGCTTTGCTGGACGTAGTACCTGTTGTCCATGTCCAGCTTCACCCTTCCTGACGAAGATTGGGAGAGTTCGACGCAAGTGCAGCCCAGTTCCCCTGTGAACTGATTCGATATGTCCTGATATATCCAGTCGAGGTAGGATGAATCCGGAGCGGCATAATACCTGCCATCGGTGATTTGGGCAATCTGCTGCAGGATCTGGAAATTCTCATTCCCAAGACCTATCGTGAATATCGTTATCCCATTGTCCTTCGCACGCTGCGCCTCTTCCAAGGCCTGGGTGTCGTTCCGTCGCCTGTTGTTCCTGCCGTCAGTGAGAAGAATCTCAATCCAGACGTGGTTAGGGTCACCGTTCGCGATCAGCTCATCATTTGCAACATGGATGGCCCAGCCGAAGTTCGTTCGACCCCATGAGTCGATCGTGCGAACATCTTCCTTCGCACACTCATACGTCTCGTCTCCGCCATGACCGGTGTGATTAAGATGATGCGCGTCCTCTCCAACATTCAATCTCACCAGACGGGACCTTTGGTCGAAGTCGACTATAGCCACCCTATCAGGGGGCTTCAGATTGCCGACATATCGCTCAGCGGCATCGAGTCTCTTGTTGAACGGGTCATTCCACCACATGCTCGTGGAGCTGTCCATCATGAGTACAACGTCTTGATCGATCTTCTGCAGCTCATCCGAACCCCACTGGTGGACGAAGCTCCACTCCAGCGACAAGCTCCCGTTGAATGGATCGAAGGACAGCGTCCCGGGAGTGGGATCTGCAAGAGCGGGGATCCCCTCCGAGCCAAGGGTGACGGTGGAATAGGCCTGTGCAGGGACGAGTGTCTGCCCCTCTTCCGCAAGAGCCTTGGCGAAGGCAATCTCGAAGTCCACTGCATTCTTGAGCTGCTCAAACTCTCCGGTAGCCTTCTGCGAGTGAATGTACTCGTTCTCTTTCATTTGACGAGGAATATAGGAGCCAGTATACGCGGATATGAAGACCAAGACCACAAGAAGGGTTAGAGTAGTTGCCACAACGGAGGATACCGATTCTTCGTCCTTTCTCAATCTCATTCGTGCACCTAGCCCATCCCTTCTCAGCTACACGGCCATACATTCGTTTCAGGGCTATTCAGCATGTTGGCCAGGATATCATGAATGATAGCCCATGCAATCCTTGCAGGTGCACGGAGAAGCGAGTGTTTCATTAGGGCGAAGTTTCATTGCCCCTTGAATCTCGCAGATGGCGGTGTCGAACACACCGAGGTGGGATTGCCAGATGAAAGTTCGGGTTGCCACGGGGACCGCAATTGCCCTGGGACTCAGGGAGGGCAGGACATCCTCTCATCCAACGACCGCCCATCTCCTGACCCCCGGAAGATGTGTCCATGACTGCGCGTACTGCACGAAAGCCAGGACGAGCACATCGCCACCGGATTTCATGTGCAGGATCACATGGCCCCGATATCCCGAGACGGACGTTTGGCGGGCCCTGGAAAAGGAATCTCATTTCCGAAGAATCTGCATCCAGGTGGTGAACAGACCCGGATGTCTCGCCACCGCCAAGAACTGGCTGGACGAGATCAGAAGT
>JBHIBK010000200.1:0-3941 GCA_046759065.1 Thermoplasmata archaeon
GTTGAGCGACTACGCGGATGTCATCGTCACGGCACCAGTCCTGACGATGTCCAAGTCCGCTGATGTTTCAACGGCCGATCCAGGGGACTACATCTTGTTCACGGTAAGTTACTTCAACAGCGGAACAGGCTCGGCGACCGGTGTCTATGTGAACGACACCATTCCAGAGCATACGACATTCGTAAGCTCGAATCCTTCGCATGACTACTCGAGCGGTCGAGAATACACGTGGTTCATCGGTAGCGTGGCGCCCAGCAGCGGTGGCTCAATAGAGATACTGGTTCAGGTCGTTCCTGGTACGGCGGACCAGACACTGCTCCACAATGTCGCAACTCTCGACTACGCTGATGCCAATGGCAACTACTACTCACAGTTGAGCGACTACGCTGACGTAATCGTGACCGCCCCAGTGATGCTCATAGACAAGATGGGCCCGTCGACAGCCACACCTTGTGAACCGATAAGCTACACGATAACATACACGAACAGCGGAAGCGGCACCGCGACGCTCGTCGAGATAGTGGACGTCCTGCCAGACTACGTGACGTTCATCGGCGCAACTCCCGCTCCAACGTCCATCTCTGGAAACACCCTGACTTGGACCATAGGGATGGTTGCGAGCGGCGGAAGCGGTTCGATTCTAATCGACGTCAAGATCGACCTAGTCGTGCCAGATGGCGAGGAGCTCCTCAACGTCGCGACTCTCAATTATGCGGATGCAAACGGAAATATGCTGCCGCCAGAGTCCGATCACGTGATAACGACAATAGAGGCCGGATCCATCGGTGATCTCGTCTGGAACGATGAGAACATGAACGGAGTCCACGAGCCCACGGAGGTCGGCGTTGGGGGCATAACCGTGAACCTCGAGGGGATAACACCCTGGGGCGACATCATCACCTCAACGACCACAACAGACTCGAACGGCGATTACCTTGTCGCAGGGCTGCCACCTGGAAACTACACGGTGTCCATTGAGCTGCCCTGGGGTTGGGGCCCGACGACTCCGAATCCCTTGAGCGTCTCTCTTGGACGCGGCGAGGACTTCCTGGACGCCGACTTCGGAATAGCCAAGGCGGAGATCGAGAAGACTGTCACTCCTGACGTGGCGAAGATAGGAGACATACTCCACGTCTTCCTGTGGGTGAAGAACCCGTTCCCTGTCGCTACCGTTGTCGACACATTGCCTCCCGAGCTCGAATACGTCGGCAATGCTGTGGACGACGACGGGGATGGCCTCATTGACGAGGAGAAGAAGGACGGACTTGACAATGACGGCGACGGACTGGTCGACGAGGACCTCGGTAACTTCCTCTTTGACGACAACTACATCACTGGAGGCCTCAGCTTGGATGGCAACAAGGTCATCTTTTCCCTGCCAGGACGTGGGGTGTTCACAATCGAGTTCGACATAGTTGTCGTGGTCGATCCTGAGGGAGAGATTGTAGTCACGAATCTTGCCGAGATAGTCGTCGACAACGAAACGGTGGCCTGGGATACCTATGACATCCTGATAAGATATTCAGGCTTCGACAAGTACTTCCTGCCGATCGATGACCCACAGCCCCCACCCGAGCCCGGTGAGATTGTCGTTGATGGCGGCACGCCCGGCTACTTCTTCGACTACGGCGATGGTGATGGAATCATCGAGGTCGGAGAGCTCATCTTCTGGCTGGTCGAGTACAACATCACGAACAACCTCAACTACACCTGGACCAACACAAGGATGGAGGATAGATGGGGCGCAGAGTACGGCGTGGGAGGAGACGGCGCCGACAACGACAACGACGGCCTAATCGATGAGGAACAGTTCAACATGCTGGATGATGACGGCGACGGCAAGATAGACGAGGACATCGATGTCTACTACATCTCCCAGGGCAATGCGACAATCACACTCAGAGGAACACCGCCAAACAGCGACAAGGTCTACATCTACTGGTATGTTGGGACCCTCGCTCCCGGTGAGACCGCCATAATGCGCTTGCCCGTCTTCACCGATAGAAACCCCGGTGACAATCCCAAGTTCCCGGAGGGACACCAGGAGTTCACTTCGCCCGGAAACTACACGATGAACTCAGGTGGAGTCGTCAAGTGGCTCGATGACAGGTTCAAGCAACACAGCGCGCACACCCTCAGGCTCTACGTGAATGCAACGGACGACGGCGGAAACACCTCCGCTGGAGTATATGCCGACCCCGTTGAAATCCATGAATACCATCCTGAGGACAATCCAACGATTTACGAGGACGAGACTCAGGCCTTCTGGGTCGATATCTCGAATCCGTCTGGCCTGAAGATAACGGCCTTGTGGTTTGTTGATGGTGTGCAGACATCCGAGGGCTTCTCGTTCGTGTTTGGCCCAGGAGCGGTCGGTCTGCACCCGGTCAGAGTGATCATCGCAGGTCGATTCCATCTTGTTGGTGGTTCGCTAGTCGCAGCCGTTCCTGCTGAACATATCTGGAACGTTGAGGTCGTGGCATATCCCAACAGCGCTCCGGTTGCAGTTGTCTCTTTACCAGCTGATGGAAGCACTTTCCTCGAGAATGAGGAAATCACGTTCGATGCAAGGGCGAGCTTCGATATGGAGTCGTCCATCGAGTGGCTGTGGGATTTCGGAGGTGGATTGACATCCACGTTGCCAGTCACCACGCATGCCTATGAGACCGCTGGAATATATCCAGTCGCCCTGACGGTTACGGACATGAAAGGTCTCACTGGTAGCACGTCCGTGGTCGTTCAGATAGTCGAGAAGAAACCCACGGCGATTGTGGACGCGCCCTCACGAACGGTCTTCCACGAAGGAGAGGCGATATTCTTCAGTGCACACGCCCTCTATCCGGGCAGCCAGTCCTCCCTCACCTTTGAGTGGGATTTCGGAGACAGCTCCGTATCCACTGGAAGAGATGTTTTCCACACTTACTCCGACGACGGTAGCTACACGGTGAAGCTCACCGTGAGCGACGAAGCGGGGAACAAGGACACCGTTGAGATGGATATGCTCATACTGAATGTCGACCCGATCGCTGAGATGGAGGCAATACACATCGGGGATGTTGACGAGGAGATGTCCTTTAGTGCCGTGGCAAGCGATCCTGGCGATGATGTCCTCACCTTCGAGTGGGACTTCGGGGATGGCCATAATGCATTCGGTGTTGAGGTGGTTCACTCCTACGCAGACCCAGGGCAGTATGGCTTTGCTCTCACTGTCCGTGACGAGGATGGCGGTGCGACCACGCTCTGGGGCCTTGTTGTCATTCGGGGAGTGCCCGAGCCTCCAAGAGGAGACGAGACCGAAACGGATGATCCGTCGGAGACGGAGGAGACCCCGGATACCGGGGAACGGACCAGGAAGCCGGACATCGTCGTATGGAGAAGGCCTCCCTCCTCGCATTTGAACGTCGAAATCTTCAGCTTCGGCTCCGAAACCACAGTGGAAACTGACAAGGAGGTGGAAGCAGCCTCACCGTCCGCCAACATCGGGATCATTCTGCTCATCGCACAGGTCATATTGATGGTGCTAGGAGCCCTGGTGGTGTACCGGGCGAGAAGGAGGCTGTGATCTCTCCTACCTGAGCTTCCGTCTCCCCCTGTGCCACGATCAGCATCGAGAAAAGGATTTATAGACCAGGGGCAATCTATCAGCACGGAGTGGGCATCGAATGAGGGGTCATGTTCTCCTTCTGTCTTCCATCGCGCTTCTGCTTGCAGTCACCATAGCCACAGGGCCGGTAGGCGGGAACGAGCCCAATGTCCTCCTCAGCGACCCTGGAATTTCGGCCAGCTGGCCCGCTGTCGATTCTGATGAGCGGGGCATATACCTCGCCTGGCAGGACAGAGGTTCGGGAGACTTCGACATTCTCTTCTCCATGTCCATGAACAACGGCACGACGTTCTCCGATCCCCTCGTGGTGAACGACAAACCCGGGGATGGGACCCAC
>JBHIBK010000201.1:0-3939 GCA_046759065.1 Thermoplasmata archaeon
AACCCGAGTCCCGGGCTCGACAGGCCCGGATGATGGACCGCTACACTATCGGGGCTCTGAGAACTCAAACCTCATTCGATACTTCAACCTAATGGGTCAGCGTTGCACTAGGGAGAGCAGTAGGAGCGCCAGGAGCACCGAGAGGGCCAGCAGGAAGGCAAGGATGTCGCTACGCAGCAGCAACGGTGAGGAGGATGCGACCAGAAAGACCATTAGCGACACCATGAAGGTGAGCATGGAGACCACGGCGCCGCGAAGCACATACGCCAGGAAAACCGTCTTCAGGCGATCGATCATGGTCTCGTCCAGCCCCACGGCATGCCGAAGCGGCCCAGCGACCGCCCTCAGCCTCATGAGGTGGGCCGCGAGTATTAGGAGCGAAAGGAAAAGGTACAGGTCCATGACGCCCAGACCGACGACGAAAATCCCCGCTCCGAGAAAACCCACGCCAAGCAGAAACAGAGAGGCTCTATCCGTCCACTCATCCGGTCTGAAGAAGCTGTAGGCGGCGAGTACCATCGCCAGAGCAAGCAACGCAACGGCCAGAGTTGTCTCGGACAGCCTGTCGACAAGCATGGTCACACCCCAGCCACCGAGGCCCATCACTGAGGCCGTCGGAAGCAGGGCTACCGTCTTGACAAGCGTCGCCTCTGACCTCGTACCGAAACCTCCTTAAGAGCCAGGGCAAGCGGATCCCCTGGCTTCCAGTCGGCTACCCTTGCGAAGCGCCTAAGCTCTGCGATGTCACCATCCCTCTCAAGCTGAAGGATCGATCTGGCGAGTCTGGACCTCTCATCGTCACCCGCTATGGCCTCCTCGATCTGGACGATGGATGGTGAGATGACGGTTACCTCAAAGCCCTGAGCCTTCAGCTCAACGATGGCCTCTCGCGCTGCGGCATCTACCGCTGGCGAGATGATGATCAGCTCGCAGCCCGGCGGGAAGAACCGGCTCAGTATCCAAGGGAGATGCTGGAGGGTCCAGCTGCCACCGGGCCGAACGGTCACCAGGGCCTCAGAGATCCTGAAGAACTGCCTGCGACCGAAGGCGGGATAGACCCAGTCGAGGACGGACCTCAGCACAATCAGGCCCACCCTGTTGCGCGCCTCTAGGAGCTTCGAAGCGAGAGTGGTCGCAGCCCTGATGCCCATACCGACGGCGTTCTGATGGTAGGGGCCGCGGGCGGCCTCCTCTCTTGCATCCAGGACTATGACGAAGTCAGCGCTCCTCTCACCCTCAAACTCGTTGGTGAAGAGGCGGTTCAGCCTAGCAGTAGCCTTCCAGTTTATCCGCCTAAGGGCATCCCCAGAGACATAGTCTCGGATGGACCAGTAGTCGGTTCCCAGGCCTGGGGCCCGAGAAGGTATCTGGCCAAGCCAGGGCCTGGCTCTCGTTGTGTACACCTCCAGCCGACGGATGTCCTCGATCTGAGGTGCCGCCACGACTGCCTGCGGCTCCTCCAGCTCAAGGTCGTGGACGAACAGTCCCAGAAGGTCCCTAACACGAGCACGGAGGGGTCCTATGGTGTGTCTCCCCTTAGCATGCAGCCTCACGCGGTATTTGAGCTCCAGCGACTCCTTCCTGCGAAGCTGGGCCAGGACGTAGCTGCTACCCTCCACGATCTCGAGTTCCGGTGGGACCTCGTCGTACACCTCCAGGAACTCGACGGGAGGTCCTACGTTCTCCAGGTGGACGGTCACGCTGACGATGTCCCCCTCATACACAGCGTCCTTGTCCAGCCTTCTCGCTGCCACCAGTTCTGGCTCTGGCACGCCGAGAGCAATGGCTAGGGCGAGGTACACAATAAGCGGGACGACAAGGGCGATCAAGGATGGCTCCATCAGGGCAAGACCAAGAATCACGAGGGCCGCGGAGAGGCTCACCAGCCATGCGCCCGTGGCGGTCCTCATTCAGTCCACCTTGGGGACGGGGACCTGCTGGAGAATCTCCTCCACAACGCTGCTAGGGCGCACCCCACGGATGAGGGGCTCAGGCTTCAGTATCAGGCGATGAGCGAGGGCATCAACCGCCACCCTTTTCACATCGTCTGGGATGATGTAGTCCCGCCCCTCGAGGACGGCAAGAGAGCGGGAGAGCTTCAAGAGGGCCAGGGACCCCCTGGGGCTCGCCCCCACATCGACCCGTGGATGGGTTCTCGTCTTGCGGACGATCTCCACGATGTAGCGCTTTATGTCCTCGTCCACGAAGACGTCCTCCATGGCGGCTTGCATTTGGATGAGGTCCTTGGGGTTGGCCACTCGATCGATGTCCACGTCATCCTTCCGCCGCTCCTGACGCCTGGTAAGGATCTCGATCTCGTCCTCCCGACTCGGGTAGCCGACCTGGATGCGCATGATGAACCTGTCGATCTGTGCCTCCGGGAGCGGGTACGTCCCCTCATACTCTATGGGGTTCTGGGTCGCCAGGACAACGAAGGGTCTCTCGATGAGGAAGGTATCTCCCTCAAGGGTTGTCTGCCTCTCCTGCATGGCTTCGAGCAGGGCAGCCTGGGTCTTTGGGGGAGCCCTGTTTATCTCGTCTGCCAGGAGGATGTTCGTAAAGACAGGCCCCTTGCGGAGCACGAACTCGCCCCTCTTTCGATCGAACACGTACGTGCCCGTAATGTCTGCTGGCAGCAGGTCCGGCGTAAACTGAACCCTCCGAAACTCACACCCGAGGGCAGCAGCGAAGCTCTTCGCCATCAGGGTCTTTCCCAGGCCCGGGTAGTCTTCGATGAGAATATGGCCATCTGAGAGGATCGCCAGGAGGACCTTAGTGAGGACCTCTTGCTTTCCGATGATGGCCTTAGAGACCTCTGTGAGGAGGTGGTTTGACAGCTTGGCGACTTCGCCCAGGTTCACTGCCACTCCTCCATTGCCTTGATGACCCGAGCCAGACCCCGCGAGAACTGCTGTCCCTTCACGAACCGGAACCTCTCTCCGGAAGCATCCCCCAGGGATGCTATCATCTCGTCCCCCTCGGACGGGTCCTCCAGGAACTCGACTATCACTGGATCGCCCACCAGCTTCGACAGCTCCTCCCGATCCTCCAGCAGACGCCTCAGCGCCTCATCATCCAGGTGTCTCAGGGACTTCAGCTTGCTGAGGAAGGCCCGTCGGAGTCTGAGGGCGACCATGACCTGACTGTACCTCATTCCCCGATCTGCCCGCTCGAGGGTGACAGTGAGACGGGCTAGATCCCCCCCAGGTATGGGCGTCTGCTCGGATTTCAGGCTTAAGGACGGCAACCGAGCGGAGGTCCTGTAGACATAGGCCACGACAATCCAAGCGACGGCCAGCAGCAGAAGGACATAGAGGCCGTATCTAAGGCCCGAGTCCAGCCTCGAATCGATGTAGGTAAGAGCGATGCCGGCTGCCAGGATAATCACTATGGCGATCTGCCTCGGCTCGACGACTCCAGTCGGACGCCTAGACGCACCCGTGGCTGGGCGTGCGGTAGGAGCCCTCAGGTATCTATAGCGCCACGCCATCATCAGGCCTCCAGCTCTGTCTTCACCCGCTCGAGACAGTCAGCGGCGTGTCTGCGATCTTCCTCCGTCAGAGGGTGCGTGCTGTACCGGGCGACCTCGAAGAGTTCCCTGAGGGACCTGGATGATTCGGAGGAGAGGCGAAGCCTCCTGATGGCCAGGGATTCCAGCTCCCTGGCTGTGAGGTAGTCGTCCGTCTCTACTCCCCGATCCTTGAATAGGCGCACCATGTCGCGGTAGCATCCGAGGATGACTGAACGCACGTCATCGCCTAGGGTCAGGCGATATAGCCCCTCCTGGATGCTCCTGGCCATCTCACCACGTCGGAGCTCATCCTCCTCCTCATTGGCCATGGAGGCCCACCTGCGATGACGGAGCGTGGATAGGAGGAACGTCACGGCTGACAGGGCCAGAAACGCAACCAGGAGGCCTATAGAGGGAGCGGAAATGCC
>JBHIBK010000202.1:0-3868 GCA_046759065.1 Thermoplasmata archaeon
CCTAGCTCGGGGTTCACAAGGTTCGTCTCGTAGAGCGAACGCCGAAGGAGGCAGGGAAAGCACTCTGGCCGGATCTTCATCATCCGTGATAAGACAGAAAACTCATATAAGACTGTGCCCGCCAAAAAGCCTACTTCAGCAGACCCAGCTGGCTCAGCTTCTCCGGCAGGTACGTGTCCGTCGCGAAATCCAGCCCGTACTTAGCCAGCGCCTGCTGCTCCGCCTTCTTCTTGATCTTCAGCATCAGCTCGATCTCATCCTTCCAGAACCTGTCCTTGAACCTCGGGTCCGTGAGCTCGGATTCGAGGGCCTTGACGTCCTGCCCGCTCAGCTTGTCCGTGGGAAGCTCGTAGTTCAGTATGTCCGTGGCTGTGATGCCCAGATACACGGCCGTCGGGGTCGCCAGATACTCGGATATGTGAGCCGTCTTAATCGCCCCGTACGCGACGGACGAGAATATCCTGAAGGACCACGGGTCGCAGTCGGTGAACACGATGAGCGGGACGTTCATCTCCTCGTTCAGGCGCTTCATGAACCTGCGCGTCGAGCGGGCTGGCTGGCCCTTCAGGTGTATCAGGAAACATCTCGAGTCCTCGTCGAAGCCGTTCTCCACCAGCCTGTCGAACATACCGCCGGTCTCTATCGCAATGGCGAAGTCAACATCGGAGTCGATGAAGCGTATCTTGTCCTTCTCGACGTTGTACGGAATCCCGTAGCCCGAGTCCCCGACATCGTCGCGGCAGTTGATCTTCTTCTTCTCTCCCTTCCTGTTGGTCTCCTCAATCGTGACGTTGCCCATCACCCTGGCACCGTCCTCCTCCGGCCTGAGCTTGAAGTCCTCGCGCATGCATCCCGTGATTATCTCCATGTCCTCCGCAAGAAGGTTCGACTCGTTCTGCGACCCGAACTTCGCCAGCCCCCAGCCCTCCGAGATGTAGTACATCTCCCTCAGCGTCGAGGACTTTGACCGCTCTATCATCTCCCTTATGAAGTCCAGCATGTACATCGTGCGGAGGAGCATGTACGCCCCGCGGAGCTTCTTGGCGGTCCTCGATCCCTTGGCCTTTCCGTACTTCCAGACGCCCTTCCTGGGCATGAACGATATGTTGCTCTTCGTCCTCAGAGGGATGCTCATCCCCGGGATGTCACCGGACTCGAGCTGGCCGTAGATGCTCTCAGCGATGTGATAGAGCTCCTCAATAGGCTTTTGATTCCTGTTGCTCTCCATACGAATCCTCCTCAAGTTCTTCGTCAACCTCATCGTAATCGATCTCTTCCGCGGGCGCTTCCTCGAGCCTCTTGAACTCCCTCACCTCGATGTCCCAGTCCCCGGGCAGGGGTTCGGCCCCGATGATGTACTTCGGATTGATCCCGCTCACGTACAGCTCGGTCTCGTCGTAGTCGTCCGAGTCGAGCCCAGAGAGAGTGAAGGAGACCTCCTCCTTCTTGGACGAGGGGATCCTCTTCAGCGTCCACGTCACCTTCCCGCTGTCCTTTACCTCGCTGGGCCTAGGGCTCACGGAATCCATCTCGAGGTTCCCATCCGGAATGACGGCGTGGAGGGTGAGCTTCTTGGCGGTGGGCGTGTAGTTGTACACGTCGATCGTCACCTTGTGCCTCTTCTTCGAGAACTCCACGTTCTCGTCTATCCAGATGACGTCCATTATCTTCGTTATCGTCCTATCGAGGCTAGGGATCTCCTTATGGATTATGCCAGCGCTCTTCGTTGCGATCTCGGGAAGTATCTTCTGGACGATCTCGAACTTCTCCTGCGTCTTCGCCCTTTTCTTCTTCTTGTTGAGATGCGTCTTCAGCCTCCTCCCGCACGCCATCAGCCCGCGCTTGATCTCCTCGGTAATCAGGGCGATGTTGGCGACGGCGTCCTTCGCCTCCGAGGTGAAGGGGATCTTTGTCGAGGCCAGATGAACGAGTACGATCGCTGGGCCGAAGGGCAGTCCCTTCCCGCCGCGCTGCTCCAGCCCGTACCTTCTCCAGTCCACTTGCTCCAGCCCTGTCGTGAGGGCGCATCCTCCCTGATGATAGAGCAGCGGCACCCTGTTCGCGTACCTGAGGACTTCGACCTGCTGGTCCGCGGGCAGATCGCCCCCGTAGACGATGCCCACCTCCACGACGAAGGGGTTGCCGGCGAACACGGAGGGCTCCCGCGTCACGGGCGGGCAGTAGAACTCCGGCCTCACGTCGCCGAGTACGTTCTTCAGTCCCTTCCTGATGAGCCTCTCGCCGATCGGGGACAGGCAGTCCGTCGGCGGGGACATTATCTTGACCTTCTTTATTGCCCTCAAGATGGCCCTGCCCCGCTCGAGCGTCAGCCTCTTGGGCTTCATGTCCTGGGGAATCTCCGCCTTGTCGCAGATCTCCCTCGCCACCCTGTAGCTTATCCTCTCGAACTCGGTCTTGAGGAAGGACACCATCTTGATGTTCTTCGTGTACTTGGCCATCTTCATCAGCATTCCGAGCTCGATGCCATAAGGGTGCGGCCTGATCTCCTTCGTGGGCATCGGGAGCTCCTCCGTCGCCCGCTCGAAGACCACGTTGTCACCGTTGGGTGACCTGTACTCGATCCTTGCATGGGGATTTACAATCGCGGTCGCCCTCAGATACTCGTAGACGGACTGCTTCCCGCTGACGTACCTGCCGCGAACAATCGCCTCGAACCTCGTTCCGTGCTCCTTGTCCCAGACGACGAAGTCGTCCCTCACCTTCTGGGGCCTGTTCTTCTTCGTGTCGAGCATGAGCTCGATCTCGTAGGCCACGTCCTGTTCCCTCACCTTCGTCCGAATCTTGGCGGGCCTTCCAGTCGTGAGCTGCGCGTACATGACGACGGCCGAGATGCCGATCCCCTGCGCTCCCCTGGCCTGCCTCAAGCTGTGGAACCTAGATCCGTACAGAAGCTTCCCGAATATCTTTGGGACCACCCGCTTGACGATTCCGGGTCCGTTGTCCTCGATGATGACCTTGTACTCGTTCCTGGAGAGCTTCTCCAGCTCGACGTAGAGGTCGGGAAGTATGCCCGCCTCCTCCGCTGCATCGAGACTGTTCTCCACTCCCTCCTTTACGGATGTTATGAGCGCTCTCGTGAGCGAATCGAAACCGAGTATGTGCTTGTTCCTCTCGAAGAACTCGGATACGGATATCTCCCTCTGTTTCTGAGCCAGCCTTTCGGCTATGGATTTCACTGCCAAGCTATCACCAGTCCTGGATGCATCCCATCAACTCGACCATTGTCTATATCGAGAGTGAGATATTTAAGCTTTGATGACTGGACAAGTCCGTTCCGCTATCGATGGAACACGAACAAGATGGTTTCACGAGCTTCCAATGCTCCCGCCGGGCGCCTCGACTCCCTCCTCCTTGCATTTGTCATCAGATGCATCATTATATCCCCCAAAGTGCCATAGCAACGTGGTTCAAGCATGACGACAACTATTCGGGTGATGAAGGAAACACTCAGGCTGTTAAGGGTACTCAAGGAAGAGGAAGGTGCTGCGACATACGACGAACTAATCAGACATCTCATCAAGTCCACCAAGACTCTGAGAACCTCCCAGAGAGGGAAGTATCCTGCGCTCAAACCATTCAAGAGGGAAAGGAACGACCGGTTCTAAGCTGCAGATCCACTCACGGGGAGGGATGGAGTGTTAGCGGGGAGTTTCTCGTGGGCTGCGCCCTCACTCTTCCCGCTCGGGTTCCTCCTCAGTCTCCTCTTCTTCGCCCTCCTCGAAAATCGCACCGCAGTGCGGACAGCGGAGTGCGTCATCATGAACCGGCCGTCCGCAATTCGTGCACTCGAACTCGGGAATCTTGATCTCGGCGGGCTCTACTTCTCCCGCCTCACGCAGCCTGTCGT
>JBHIBK010000203.1:0-3837 GCA_046759065.1 Thermoplasmata archaeon
AAACTGGAGAATGAAGCCCGTAGGATTCGCCAACATGTCATCCGAATGGTGTACCAAGCCGGGTCCGGGCATCCGGGGGGGTCGCTTTCCGCCACGGATGTGATTGCCGCCCTATACTTTCATGTTCTCGATGTGGACCCGAAGAACCCATCCTGGGAGGACAGGGACAGGTTTGTGCTGAGCAAGGGACACGCATGCCCTGCCTGGTACGCGGCCTTGGCGGAGAGGGGTTTCTTCCCCATCGAGGAGCTCGACACGCTCAGAAAAACAGGGAGCAGGCTTCAAGGTCATCCCGATATGAGGAAGACGCCTGGGGTTGAGGCTTCCACGGGGTCAGAGGGTCAGGGTCTTTCGGTCGGGATTGGCATAGCTCTCGCCGGCAAACTGGACCGGCGTGACTACCATGTCTACGTCATGGTCGGGGACGGGGAGAACGATTGTGGACAGACCTGGGAAGCCGCCATGGCAGCATCCTTCTTCAAGCTCGACAATCTGTGTGCCATCATCGACAGGAATCTGATGCAGCTCGATGGACCCACAGAGCAGATAATGTCGCTGGAACCGCTCGCGAACAAGTGGAAGGCCTTTGGGTGGCACGTCATCGAGATCGATGGCCACAACTTCGAGCAAATCCTGAAGGCCTTCGACAAGGCCAAGACCGTCAAGGGAAAGCCTACCGTTATAATCGCGAAGACGCTCAAGGGAAAGGGTGTGAGTTTCATGGAAGGAGCTGTCACGTTCCACGGGAAGGCGCCCAACGAGGAACAGTACGAGCGGGCGATGATTGAACTTGGGGGCGAGCCATGACCTACGGGTCATGGAAGAAAGAGAGTCAGCGAGTCTATTGGGCGAAGGCTCTCGTAGAGCTCGGGAAAGACCGGAAGGACATCGTTGTTCTGAGCGCTGACCTGTCGACGTCCGTGAAGACTTCCCTGTTCGCGGATGAGTTCCCGGAAAGACACTTCAACGTGGGCATCGCCGAGCAGAACATGATGAGCATAGCAGCGGGTCTGGCGGCCTGCGGGAAGACCGTCTTCGCAAGCACCTTCGCGGCCTTTGCCACGGGAAGAGTGTACGATCAGATAAGACAGTCAATCGCCTATCCGAAGCTCAATGTGAAGATAATTGCGACCCACGCGGGAATAACCGTGGGCGGTGACGGCGCAACCCATCAAATCCTCGAGGACATAGCCCTCATGCGAGCCCTTCCGAACATCACCGTCGTTGTCCCCGCTGACGCACCGGAGACGTATCTGGCAATAAAGGCCGTTGCTGATTACGTGGGTCCCGTGTATCTACGCATGGGACGTGCGAATGTGCCCACGATAACGTCAATCGAAGACGACTTCAAGTTGGGAAAGGCGACCGTGCTGAGGGACGGAGACGATGTCACCCTCATCGGGACAGGTGTCATGGTTTCGAGATGCATAGTTGCGGCGGACGAGCTGGTCAAAGAGGGCATCGATGCCAGAGTCCTGAACATAAGCACGATCAAGCAGCTCGACAAGGATACCGTTGTCAAGGCGGCAAGAGAGACCGGAGCTGTCGTCACGGCCGAAGAGCACAGCGTCACGGTCGGAATGGGGGCAGCTGTGGCAATGGCCCTGGCCGAGAATGCGCACGTCCCCATGAAGCGTGTCGGAATTCCCGATGTCTTCGGGGAATCTGGTGACTCGGACGAGCTGATGGAAAAATTCGGACTGACCACCAAGAACATAATCAAGGCGGCGCATGACGTCATGAGAAGGAAGGGAGGAGTCCTATGAAGATATTCTTGGACACCGCGAATGTTGAGCATATTCGAGAGGCGAACAGTTGGGGGGTTGTCGACGGCGTCACAACCAATCCGACGCTGATTGCGAAAGAGGGGAGGAACTTCGAGGACGTGGTCAAAGAGATATGTGAGATTGTCGACGGACCGATAAGCGCGGAGGTCGTCAGTGAGGATTCGGAGGGTATGGTCAGAGAGGCTAGGGAACTCTCAAAGATTCATAAGAATGTAGTTATAAAAATCCCAATGACGTCTGAGGGTCTGAAGGCCACCAAGGCCCTGAAGAGAGAGGGAATCAAGACGAACGTGACCCTTGTGTTCTCCTCGAATCAAGCACTTCTCGCGGCGAAGGCGGGCGCCTCTTTCGTCAGCCCGTTCATCGGAAGACTCGACGACCAAGGTCAGGTGGGCATGGATGTGATAAGGGAGACTGTCGCAATCTTTGAGAACTATGAGTTCGGAACGGAGGTCATAGTTGCCAGCGTCAGGCATCCTATCCATGTTATCGAAGCTGCTTTGGTGGGAGCACACATCGCCACCGTCCCGTTCAACGTCCTGCGAAAGATGACAAAGCACTCGCTTACTGACATTGGAATCCAGAAGTTCCTTGAGGACTACAGGAAGATCCCGAAGTAGGGAACGGTCCGATTCCTTGGACGTGGTTCCTGTCTGGCCAAGTTCCTCGGGGGGATTCTCGCCATCGTTTTCATAATAGGCAGTGCTTTCTTCTTTCACGATATCTCCCCGCTGGTGTTGTCCCTGATCCCAAGATGAAATGCGCGCAGTTCATGGTCTTTGCGCCGTACCGAAGGAAGCTGATGGCCATGGACAAACCTTAATATTCGGAAAGCGAATCTCATGAAGAAGCCCCGATGGTGTAGCGGACTATCATCCGAGCCTGTCGAGCTCGGGACACGGATTCAAATTCCGTTCGGGGCGCTATTCTCTCATCAGGGAGGATATCTCTTCCGCCAGCGTTTCCAGCTGGACTTCCCTTTGGTCACCGGATTCCATGTCTCGCACGGAAACCGAACCCCTGGACCATTCGTCCTCCCCGACCAGGACGGCATACCGGGCACCAGAAACGTTCGCATAGTCCAAGTTCTTGGATGGTCCCCTCTCGTTCAGGTCGATATCAGACGACAAGCCAGCATCCCGAAGTTCTCCAAGAATCGTAAGGCCGTTGTCTCGCATCGCTTCCCCGATTGGCACCACGAATACATCGAGTTTTGACAGCGGAATCTGAACCCCCTGCCTCTCAAGTGCCAAGAGGACCCTGTCAAAGCCAATCGCGAATCCTGTCGAGAAAACCTCTCCCCCGCCAATCGCATCCGCGAAGGAGTATGAGCCCCCGCCACAGATCTGCTTCTCGGCCCCCAAGTTCGGCGAGTCAATCTCAAAGACCATTCCAGTGTAGTAGTCCAGGCCCCTTATCACACTCAGATCCAAGTCGAAGTCCTCAATCCCGTATTTCCGCAATCTCCGGGAAAGAGCCCGGAGATACTCTACCTGGTCCCCAGCTTCCGCGGACGACACGAGTCCGCTCGCCTCGGCAAGGATTTCTTCCCCGCCTCGAAGACTCACCAGCTTCGCGCAGGTCTCATACACGTCCGTTCTGCCCAGCGATTCCAGCTCCGATCTGAACCCTTCGAAGTCCTTCTTGTCGAGGAACTGCAGACATCTGGCTTGCTCTTCGCGGGGAATGTCAAGGATCGACCTGAGGATACCTATGTTGCCCACACGGACATCCAGCTGCTTCAACCCAGAGGATGTCAGGCAACTGACCGCGAGCGAGACTGTCTCTGCATCTCCGTACAGAGGCTTCGAGCCTATCAGCTCCGCCCCGAAATGATAGAACTCCCTGTATCGGCCCATCTGGGGTTCCTCGTACCGGAAGCAGTTCGCCATGTAGTACCATTTGAGGGGTTTGGGAGCGTTCCGCATCTCATTCACGAAATACCGGAACACGGACGCCGTCACTTCCGGTCTAAGAGCGATCCTCCTACCTGCCTTGTCCTCGAAGGAGTACATGTCCTTGACGACCCCAGGCCCAGACCGGGCGGTGA
>JBHIBK010000204.1:0-3770 GCA_046759065.1 Thermoplasmata archaeon
AGGGGTTCCCAGGTTCGAATCCTGGCCGCCGCATCCCAAAGAAGAACCCCTTATCTCTCGAGGAGGCGGAAAAAGGAGTTAGAGAGTCCTGAGGGCACTATACTGCTGCCAGTGTCTCTGAGGCAGCCTCTTCGAGTGACTTCCTGCCCAATCTCCTGAACTCGTCCCGCACCTCAAGCAGGACTTCTCTCGCTTGGATGCTACTCCCACTGATAGCAAGGAAGCGTCCGAAGTCTAAAGACAGCTCGCCTTGTTGGAAGGCGAATGTTGCATAGTCAGCTGTCGCTCCTCCTCTGGGCGTCTCGAGATCGAGGGCCAACTTAAAGCTCGCTTCGGCCTCTTGCCAAGCCCCACGGCGAGCGCGAAGAACGCCTCGGGCCCACTCGAGATAGTACGTAGCGACGTCAGAGGGAGCTTGACGGGCGAGCGTCTCGGCTTCCCTCAGATAGGTGTCTGCGGTATCTAGGTCAAGGGATTCTGCACTTAGGCGCACCATCAGCGCAAGATCTCCGATTCTGATTGATGGCCGAAGCAACGCCCCGTAACGCGTCAGGCAATATCCCAAGGCCTCCCGAGCCTCCTCGAGCCGACCCTGACGGCGGTACAATTGAGCGAGTCCCCTATAGTGATGATACCGAAAAGAAGGCCAGAGCTTCCCCACTTCATACGCTTCATCGTAGAGCGCCTCCGCGTTCCCATGGTCGCCTTTGCACGCAGAGAGATAGTCTGCCCTACGGCGAAGGGCAACAGCATGAGCCAACACATTCCCCGACGTCTCGGTAACGGCAAGGGCTTGGCTGACTTGGGCAAGAGCCTCCTCCACCTCTCCCGAACGGAAGGCAACAGCCGCAAGTGCTATATGGGGTCTGTGGAGCCGACGCCAGTCCTCTGCAGCCTCTAAGTCGTTGGTGGCCGTCTGAAAGTCCGCCTTGGCCACGGCAAGGTCAATACGATCGGGATCATTGAGATGAACGTCCCCCCTCCGGAGGGCAAGAAGGCCAGAGAGACTGAGATCTAGGGGCAGACTGGGAAGCCAGCCCATGACACGCTCAACATCCCGGAGGGCTCCTGAGAAGTCTCCCTTTCTATTGATCTTGATGAACGCCCGCATGTAGAGCAGCCATCCAGCCTCCAGGGAGGGCTCATCCGGCAGCATCTGCAGCCCTCTCTCGATCTCTTCCCCAGCCTGGTCCCACTCACCCATATCTGTCAGGCTGGAGGCGATTCTCTCGCGAAGCCTCGCTCTAGTTGAACTCTCCCGGGCATCCGATAGGGCCAGCCGATATGCTTCAACCGCCCCGAGATGATCCCCTGCAAGCCATCGCAGCTCTCCCACCCGCTGAAGCCCTGAGAGTCGACGGGCCGGATCGTACTCAATCATCACCGCATTCTCCACGTAAGATAGAGCCCTGGGGAATTCGCCCGCTTCCTGCGATCGCTCCGCTTCCTGAAGCAGGTACGGAACGGCTCTGTCGACGATGCTTTTTTTCCGTTCCAGTGGGAGGTCCTGTAGGAAGTAGTTCCGCAGGGAATCATGGAGCGAGAACTGGCCGGTCGCGAGTTCATCCAAGAGCCCTCTCTTCCGCAGATTAACAATCGCCCTTCCTCCGCCCCTCTTCCCAAGGACCAAGCCATCTCTAGAGACCGGGATTTCATACACGGAGGCGAGGTGCAAGCAGGCAAGCTCGTCCTCGTTCAGCACAGCCTCGATTTCCTCGGAAATGTACGTCTCCAAATTCGTCCAGCCCAGCCCGTCAGGGTGGCTACCCGCACCGGCCAGCAGTTTCAAAAAGAGAGGATTACCTCCAGAAGCGTCTACAAGCGCAGGCATAAATGACTCTGAGATCCCAGCTTCTGCTAAGAGGGCCAGACTACTCTCCAGGTCCAGGCCCGTCAGATGGGTCTCATGAACGGAAGCCTCTACGGTGACCTCCCTTCGTGAATAGAACCCCGGAATGCCCCGGGAAAGGAGGAGGCATGACATACCCTCATGAGGCCTTAGTACGTCCAGAAGAATCAAAAGGAGGCTCTGGGCATCCACTGAGGCATCGTGTGCGTCGTCGAAGATCAGCAGAGCTTCAACATCAACAAGCTCCGACTCCAATAGCCGTGCAATGCGGCCAAGTTCCAAGGGCTTCGTACCTGCTAGGTAACTATGGAGCCCTATCCTCCCGAGGGATTTGAGAAAGACTGCGATGTCCGCGGCCAGGGCTAGAGCGGTATCCCAAGGGCGAATCCTTCGCCAGTAAATTGAACGCTTCCCTCGAAACTCCAAACAGATTCTGGAACCCAGGGCGCTCTTCCCGATTCCCGCGATGCCTGTCACGACCACCATCGGGACACGTTCAAGGGCTCTCAGCACCTCTCCTATGTCGGATTCTCGTCCATGGAACCGTTCGACCGAGGGAGCGTCCTGTGAAAAGTCCACAATGCCACGGGGCCTAGGTTCCGGCGCCTCGCTGAGATGGCCGACGGACTCCAACTCGTCCAGCAACTCTATGAGGCGCGAGCCCCGCCGTTCCTCCCGGTAGATCTGGGAGAGGGGGATCTTCTCAATCCTACCAGCTCTCGTCCGGAAAGGAAGCCTCTCGTCGAACAGAGAATTCCGGAGGGAAGCGACTCGGTGTGTTCCCTTCAAGGTCAGAAAGTACACCTTCTGGCGCCGAGGCCTTTCCTTAACATGAGACGTTCGTTCTTCGACGAACTCCTCTGAGATCAGGGGGCGCACGTATTGGGTCACGTGCTGGACTCGAATCCCCGTTGCGTTCGCTATGCCTCTCTGGGTCACCGTGGCTGGAGCTTCGTATTCGTCCCTATGCCGGTTGGAATCGAAAAGGTGGAGGAGGATGCGTTCCTTGACGGTGAGATCCCGGATAGCCACCCTGCCGTCCCCGACGGTTAACGAGATTGAGCCTAGATAACGTTTCTCAGGACTTTCGACGGGCGTACACGGCTCGCGGATGTGCGCGAAACGGCAGTGGCTAGTGAACCCGGGGCGCGGGTCGAAAAAAGAAGGGAGGGTGCCCTCAGAAGAGGGCGACCCAGTAGGCTGCCACACGCGCAGCCAACGCCACAGCGGTCAGGATAGCGATCCCAAACACGGCTATCACCTCCTTTCGTTGGGTACTTCTATAGTGCCCCTCCTCGGCACTCGTTCGCATGCTCACCTCGTAGACTCGGGGGACCTGCCACGGGGCTTCCGACCGTTGCCCGAGGGCCGAGCCCCCATGGCCTTGGCCAGGACGAGAACCACCCTTCTGAGGGTCCGCCCCACAAGGCTGCGGGGCCGACCGTCCCCCTCGGCCGCCTCACGCCGGAGGTATCCGGGCTCGGTGCCAAGCCCGTACTCCCTGCGGAGGTAGTTGCGAAGTTCGGCGAGGTTCTGCGGTTGTGTCCTCTCCTCGATGACGGCTTTGCCGTGGTCCAACATCTGCGTTTGCTCCTAGGCGGGCCATCTTCCGGACCACCTAGTCCATCGACGGGAGGAGGGAGAGCA
Source organism: Thermoplasmata archaeon (assembly GCA_046759065.1). Classification (GTDB taxonomy): domain Archaea; phylum Thermoplasmatota; class Thermoplasmata; order RBG-16-68-12; family JAGMCJ01; genus JAGMCJ01. Next base: position 3,497 of record JBHIBK010000204.1, read on the forward strand.
TGGCCCTGTCGCAGTAGGTCCATAGTGACTACTATCCGGGGCCCCGAACACTCGCTACCGCCGATACCCATGCGCGCAGGGCGCCCTCCGTCGTGCGGCCAAGAACGCTAATCTGAACTCCGGCCGTGGTGAAGCTGTAGACCATGAAGGTTCGGATGCGGCACTTTCATTCGTACCGTGTTGGAGGGCAAGACGTACAGGTCTGTCAACAGTACTAGATTCAGGGCCTAGTCCCGTAGGGGTTCCCAGGTTCGAATCCTGGCCGCCGCACTCG
>JBHIBK010000205.1:0-3762 GCA_046759065.1 Thermoplasmata archaeon
TAGCCCGCTTCCTTCAGCGCGGACGAAAGAAATGTGCAGACAGAACCCTTGCCATTAGTCCCTGCAACATGAATCGACCTGGACCTCTCGTGCGGGTTGCCCAAGTGGCCGAGAAGCTCCCGCATATTGTCCAGTCCGAGCTTGACACCGAACCTCTGCAGCTTGAAAAGCCAGCGGAGGCCCTCGTCGTATTCGGTCATCTTCCTAGTGCTTGAACATCCTCATGCCAGAGAAAACCATGGCCATGTCGTGCTCGTCGGCGGCGTCTATGACCTCCTGGTCGCGGATGGACCCGCCCGGCTGGATGATCGACCTCGCACCGACCTTGGCGGCCTCGTCCACGCCGTCCCGGAACGGGAAGAACGCATCCGACGCCAGCTGGCTTCCCTTCGCCCGCTCGCCCGCCTTGTGGCCCGCTAGCATGGACGCGTCCACACGGCTCATCTGCCCGGCGCCTACGCCAACCGTCTCCTCGCCTTGCACGAGCAGTACGGAGTTGGACTTGATGTGTCTGATGATCTTCCACGCGAACAGTAGCCCCTTCAGCTCGATATCTGTCGGCTGTCTCTTCGTAACGACCTTCGCATCCTCCGGGTCGAGGTCAGCGAAGGCACCCGTCTGAACGAGCATGCCGCCCTTGACCTTCACGTACTTCATCTCCGTCGGCGTCTCCTTCACTATGGGCGCATGGGTCGCCATTATCCTCACGTTCTTCTTCTTGCTCAGAATCCCGAACGCATCGTCCTCGTAATCGGGTGCTATGACCACCTCCACGAAGTACTTGGAGATCTCACTGGCTATGTCTGCGTTGATGGTCCGATTCACTCCAATGATTCCGCCAAAGGCGGACTTCGGATCGCAGGCATACGCCTTCATGAACGCATCGTACACGTCATCTGAGACCGCCACACCGCAGGGGTTCGTGTGCTTTATGACGGCACAGGCGGGCCTATCGAACTCTCTCAGGATATCGAGAGTGGCATCCGCATCCAGGATGTTGTTGTAGGACAGCTCCTTCCCGTGCAGCTTCTCCGAGGTCGCAACGGACACGGCCTTCGAGGAAGGGTCGCGATAGAACGCCGCCTTCTGGTTGGGATTCTCCCCGTACCGCAGCTCCTGCACCTTCTCGTACTGAAGAGCGAGCGCGTCGGGGAAGACAAGGTCTTCCTTCCGCGAACGCAGGTAGTTGGAGATGACATTGTCGTACCTGGAAGTGTGCTCGAACGCCTCGAGGGCCAGCTTCCATCTGGTGTCCCCGCTCAGATCCCCGCTCGTGCGGATCTCCTCGATGACCGTGGGATAATCAGCAGGGTTCACGACCACGGCGACGTCCCTGTGGTTCTTCGCCGCCGACCGAAGCATGGAGGGTCCGCCGATGTCGATGTTCTCGATCGCATCCTCGAATGTCGCCTCAGGCCTGGCAATCGTATCCTCGAACGGGTACAGGTTCACCACGACCATGTCTATCGTCGGTATGCTCGCCTCCTGGAGCTGCTGCATGTGCTTCGGGTCGTCCCTTCGGGCCAGTATGGCCCCGTGCACCTTCGGATGGAGGGTCTTCACCCGCCCGTCGAGCATCTCAGGATAGCCCGTGAAGTCCGACACGCGCGTGACGTCGATACCGTTCTCCTCAAGCACTTTCGCGGTCCCGCCGGTCGATAGTATCTCAACGCCTGCCTCCTGTAGGCCCCTCGCAAACTCTACAACATTGGCCTTGTTGGAGACGCTAATCAGCGCTCTCTTTATCTCGTTCATCTTGCCTCCCACCAATTCAACAACACATCCGTGAGCGAGCAGGGAATGGCTCAGTCCATATTAAAGATATTCGAGTCGGGCTTACTTCTTGCGTCGCTCTCTCTCCCACTCGATGTACCGCGCGTACTGCTTCTCCAGTGACTCACGACGCTGCTCGTACACCTGCTCGTCCAACCGCCCGGCTGAGAGGTCGTCGTCCAGAACAAGAAGCGATTCACGGAACTCGTTGGCCATCATCACCGCGTACAGCCTCAGCGCCTCCTCAACCCGCCCGAGAAGGATCTTGGCGGGACCGCTGACCGCATAAACGATTTTCGGCCGCCCGTCGGTCGGGAAGACAGCGGAGCGCTCAACGACACCCATCTTGTGCAGCGCCAGCAGATGCTTGTCCACGGACTGCCGCCTCAGCTTCAGCCGCTTGGCCAGCTCATCTGGATGGTCCACGCCCTTGCTGAGAAGGTCGCATATCCCCATCCTCGTGGACGAGGACATGAGACCCAGGATTTCCATCTGTAGGGATTCCACGCGCACTCATCAAACGGGTAGTATTTTAACCTTGAGGTTGTAATTATCGTCTCCGAACGTGTATTCCTCTTTCTGCAAGTTGAGGTTATCAATTTTTATTCTGAAGATTATATATATACTACCGAGTGCATTTACTCCCTAAGGTGAAGAAAATGTTGAGAACGAGAAGAAAGAACGCAAAGACCACGACCAAGTGCGGCTATCCGAGATGCGAGCACGACGCCCAGGCCAGGAACGTGGCTCATGCTGAGCTCTTCGAGGTCCATTGGGTGTGAGGGTCATGGCGAGAAAGAAGGACGTGCTTGATCGTCTCGCAGAGCGCCTCGCGAGGGGCGAGATCAGCGAGAGCACATACCTCTCGATAAAGGAGAGGTACGAGAAGAGCGGGTTCCCCGAGGAGGAACCCCAGGTCAAGGAGATCTGCATCACGCTACCCGATCTTTCTGGAATGTTTCCCGCCGTACACAAGGGCGACTTCGAGGGTGACGACTACTGCTGCCAAGGCGTAGGCAAGGTCAGCGGGCATCTGAAGGCCCGACATGCGAAGGTCATCGGCGTGTGCAAGATCGGAGAGACCATGGAAACCGATATTCTGGAGACCCTCGGCGCCCTCAAGGTCGGGGAAGGCATATCGACAGAGGAGCTTAGGAATTCCGGGGCCTTGGGAGTCGGCGGCTCAGTGAAAGCGAAGAAAGTCGAATCTTCCGGCAGCCTGAAGATCCACGGTGACGTGGAGACGGAATCCTTCACCAACTCCGGAGCATGCAGGATAAAGAAGAACCTCAAGTGCAATGGGGATGTCGTCCAATCCGGTGCGTTGAAAGTTGGGAAGGATATCGATGCCAAGAACTACCAATCGACGGGAAGCTTCCGCGTAGGTGGCAGGATAAAGGCCGAGGAGATCGACATAGAGATAACGAGCGATTCGAGAGCCAGCGTCCTCGAGGCCCTTCATATCACTGTCAAGTCATCGGCGGGCGGAGGCAAGTTGCGCTGTGAGACGGTCAAGGGCAAGAGCATCCACTTGGAGGCAACCGACGCGGACCTAGTCGAGGGTGACGATGTCTACATCGGACCCCGCTGCCGCATTAGGAAGGTCGTCGCTCAGAACCTGAAGGCCCACGAGACAGCCAAGATCGAGACGAAAGAGGTCGGCTCAGGCGAGGCTAAATAGGGCTACGAATCCATATGGATGACTAGCGGTCCCGGGAAGGGAATCAGGTTCCCTCTGCCGCTTCCTCCGCATCCTCAACTTCTTCACCCTCGATTTCTTCTTCGGAAATTCTTTCGAAGGGTTCTTCCTCAGCCGCAGGCTTCTTTCTCGAAGCCACGATTGCGAATACAATTACCAGGATGAGGATCAAGGCAATCAGTGCATAGAGCCATGTGTAGTCCGCCGCTTCGCCTAGGGTGATGGTCGTCCCGGATGCGGGGTCTGAGAAGTCGGACTCCAGCCCCTCGTCATCCACGGCCTTGAGCTTG
>JBHIBK010000206.1:0-3762 GCA_046759065.1 Thermoplasmata archaeon
CCTACCGTTGGAGCGGGTTCTTTGTCCCCTCACCTTCTGTCCCAGTTCGTGACGGATCCCCCTGTAACACCGAATCTTCTTCATAAGGTTGACATCGTCCCTCAGGCTTATGTCGAGATTGGCCCCGATTGTGTGATGGTCCATCCCAGTTTCAGGATCCTTTCTTCTGTTCAAAAGCCAAGGTGGGATAACTTTGGGCAACTCTTCCAGAGTTCTCTCGATCTCCTCGACCTTCTCGTCAGAGAGATCGCCGATGCGTGACTTCCTGTCCAGCCCGAGTTGGCACGCGATGATCTCGGCGGTCCTGACACCCACGCCTTTGACGCCAGTAAGGGCCACCATGATGGGTTTCTCTCCCTGGAGGTCAGTATTAGCGATTCGAACTATGTATTTGAATTCATCTTTCTCTTGCTCGTTCTTGGTTGCCATTAGTCACCCTCTGGCTAGGAGTATGCGTACTTAAGAAAGAGCTATTATTTAAGAGTTGGCGTAGCCGGAACCGAGTGCTCAAGCGGACTCCAGATGCCTCTCTATCTCGGGAAGCATATCATGATGCTTCCTTTCCAGGGACCCAATCAGAACCTTGGCGATCATCAGTTCTTCGTTCGAGTTTACGTAGTCCCCCAGGAGTAGGTCCTTCTCTGCTTTCTGTATCACTTCCTCCAGCTCATTTGAAATCTCAATGCCCAACTCCTTGAGCACATCCACCTTCTTCTTCGCTTCTTGCAGGCTCTCAGTGACCTTGAAATGAATCGAACTGACCTTGGTCCCCTTCTTGAGCGCCTCCTCTCCGCAATTGATGGCTCTCTGGAATATGCCCCTCTCATACGCCCACTTGGCCTCTTCCAGAAGGTTCTCGGATTCAGAGACGTCGAACCCAGTCTCCCTGGCGGCCTCCACCGCATTCTCTGCCTTCTCGACGGTGTCCTTCGCCCTTCTCTTACGACTCTCGAGTGACTTGATCTCCGAGGATACCTCAATCGACTTCAGCCTAGCTGCCTCGAAATTGCCGTCGATGAGAGCCTGCCCCGCAGCTTCGAGCAGTTTGGCGAGCTCGGAGGACCTGATTCCTTTCTCCCTGGTTTCCACGAGCGACTTCTCAGCTGTCTTATAGGCGTCGCACGCCTCTCGATAGCTCCTCTTCAAGGTTTCCACCCGCCTCTCGGCATCAACTGACAGCTCATAGGCCTCTCTCAAATCACCGCTCTTGATGCCCTCCTCCGCTCGTTTGAGCAATTCAACGACCTCCGCGGACACCTTCTTGAGCGTCCCCTCGTCCACATAAACCATGGACTTCAGCGTGTTCTCGAGGATCATGTTGGCGACGAATGTGGCGTTTGATGCTGACTCATGCTCTCTCATCTTCTTCAGGGCTATCTTGGCCGCTTTCCCGGCTATTCCCCCGGCTCCTCCGTAGTTGGGGACGGAGACGCCATTCTCCTCCACCGTTTCCTCCATACGCTTCCTTGCCTTTACGAGGAGGGCTTCGAATTCATAGGTGTTCATGCCCAGCTCCTTCATCTTCTCAATCCGCTTGAACAGCTGAGCGATGTTCTTCCTGGCACCCACGTATCTCTTTTCAAGCAACTTGCCAAGCTTCTCTGCCTTGCTGATGAATGTTCGGGCTTCCTCAGGTCTGCCGGCCTCGAGACTCACCCTCGCCTTCTCCAGGAGTTTCATTGCTGAGGATGAATCTGCTCCCGACGCCTTGCTCTTATCAATGGCAGCTCCAGTTGCTCGGAGTTCCCCTTCAATCTCCTCTGTGTCCTGCCTTTTGCGGAATATCTTCATTCCCTCGTCCACTTCCATAGGCGATGGGGACACACGCCAAGAACTGCCCCAATGATGGCGATTCTTCCCCCACCCACTTTTTGTGTGGAATTAATTGATTTCGGAGTATTTAAATTGTCCTGATGCTGATTTGTGATGCCAGACGGGCGCTTCCGTTTCTGCAAAGGAGTCGCGATAGAACATTTATATATGGACACGTTTACTCAACAACTCTCTGCTGTTGTCCAGTCAAGCATGGACAAAGGGAGGCTTCGCTTGAAAGTACTCCGATACCTGACAGAAAGGTTGCAGGAAGAGAAGCTTCACATGACCCTAATAGACCCAGAGAAACAGCCACCTGGAGAAGCGGGTTCGATGGCAAGGACCATGGAAGACATGGGCACCGATGCCATCATGGTCGGTGGGTCAACGGGAGTCACTCAGGGGAATCTGGATGACACTGTCAGAGGCATAAAGGGAGCGACCAATGTCCCGGTGATTCTCTTCCCGGCGGGAGCCCACACGATAAGCAGGTACGCCGATGCCATCTATTTCATGAGCATGCTCAACTCCACGAGCACGAGGCTCCTTGTCGGGGAACAGGTCGAAGCCGCCAAAGTGGTCAAGGACCTTGGACTTGAGGCAATATCGATGGGCTACGTGATAGTTGAGCCCGGGATGAAGGTCGGTGAGGTAGGCTTTGCAGATCCGATACCTCGGGACGACCCGCAACTCGCGATGAAGTATGGTCTGGCCGCGGAGTTCTTGGGAATGGACCTCTTCTATTTGGAGGCAGGTTCGGGCGCACCAGCTCCAGTGCCCACAGAGATCGTGAGAGCAGTCAAGGAAGAAATATCGATACCTCTACTTGTCGGCGGAGGAATCAGGAGCCGCGAGCGGGCCCAAGAGCTGATAGAAGCGGGAGCGGACATACTCGTTACGGGGACAGCCGTGGAGAGGACTCAGAATCTGGAAGGAATACTGGATGCAGTCAGAAGAGGGAATCGATGAAAAGCCGGAAGTCCGCAAGTCCCCAGGAGGTCCAGCAGGAAACGGCACGACTCACCGAGAGGCTTTTCAGGGCTCCGGATCCGAAGGCCTTGCTTGCACCCATGGTTCTACTATCGCTCGCCATTGGGCTCCTGTTTCGAGGGATCACTTGGGACGCCCTCAACATGGGCATTCTTGCGTTCGCCATACCTTCCCTATTGGCGGCGGTTCTCTCCACTCCTATGGCCCAAGCCCTGGGTGGCAGACACTACATGAGACGCTCCTTTCTTCTTGTCTTTGCCTCGCTTGCCGTGGCATCGGTCATCTTCGCGGTCATGAGGGTGATAATGCATTTCACTGGTGTCGGCGACATGCTCGTTCCCGCCTTGGCATTCGGAGTATCCTCCACCCTCTGGGTAAGACAGATTACGCTCTACACTACGTCTCAGCCAAGCATGATGAGGTCACTTCCCGTTGCCTCAACTCAGCCCGTGTTCAGCTATCTCGCACTATGGGCTCTATATGGCCTGGATGCCATGAGCTTCGCCCTATCTGTGACCTTCTTCCTGATATTCTTGCTGGCGGCTTCCCTGTTCATAATCAGCGCCAACCTCCCCTTCAAGCACAGCTTCGGAATCGATGGCATGAAGATGGTTTCCTTTCTTCTGGACCACATGACGGAGGGCGGGGACAGGAGGGTCAGAGAAATCGAGAGCTTCTTCCATTCTTTCTCCCTCCCGATAGCCGCATGGGTCGGCATCGTCTCATTCAAGACCGAGAGGGGCATCAAGGCATTGATGGTCGTTCCGTACATACATCCCGGTCCTTTCGGTCAACTGGGCGGGAGCAATCTCCCGGTGAAACTCCTTGAGGACCTCGATGACCTGACCGCCAACCTCCTCGTTCCCCACGGTCCGGCGACCCACGACTACAATCCGCCAACAAGCCAGGAGTGCAAGAAGATATCCGCTGAGGTCAGGCACCTCCTCAAAGAAGTGAGTT
>JBHIBK010000207.1:0-3733 GCA_046759065.1 Thermoplasmata archaeon
AACCCTTTCCCTTGCCTTCTTGGGCAGAGTCCTCGTTCTGATCAAAAGACCATCCCATGCTAATACCCCACGAACGTGAATTTTGTTGAATTACCGTCAACCAAAATCTGATATCCCTCGCCCTGAAGGGCATCGGAATCATAGATACCCTCAGGCATCTCCTTTGCGTGCAGCCTCCAATAACCCTTCATCAGATGGATTATTCCCACAACATTGGGGATGTTGTCACAGTGCCAATCCAGGGAATGAGGTTCCACCGGCTTCAATGGAAGCGCAAAGGTATCGGAACCTGATCGATATTCCATAGTCAGAACTCCGACGCTGTATGTGCTGCTTCCCAATTCTCCCATGGAACCTACTGGCACAACCATGTAGTAGTATTCGCTCTCACCATTGACAATGGCTCCTGGATCCTTCCAATACGTATTCGATGTGTTTGATGCTGGAGACAATGAGAGGTTGTGAAGACCGTCTCTTCTCTCGCTTCTAAAGACGAGGTACTCAGTCGCTTCTGACACAGCTTCCCAGCTCAGATTTACATCTTTTCCTTCTACCCGAACGGAGAGGCTTTTTCGGAAAGTGACAGAGTCTCCCGGTTCTTCGTGGAATCTTATCATGGAGGCCGGATAGCCAACAAATGTATAGGTTGCAGGAGAAGCCAGATATATCTCATATCCATCTCCTATCATCGCTGCTGTGTCATCAGTTCCTGCCGACATTGATGGATAGTGCGTAACCCAATGTCCAGTTGAGTTGCCCCACCTTACGAAATCGACATTTGGAATGCTATCCGCGTACCAACTGATGTTGCGGCTCTGAAACGGCTCCAGAGGTAGCGAGAAGGCGTTCATACCAGAAGAGAAGTCCTTCGTCCATTTTCCGGCAGTGTTGCTGGTGATGCTCTTGAGTCCGAGCTGGTTCACCGTCCTGACGACATAGTAATATTCAGTTGGAGCGGTTCCGTTCGCGGCATTCATGTCCGTCCAGTTGGTTCTGAGAGGATCAAGGTCCGACGAAGTGTTGTACAATGGCGTGGAGAAGTCGAACTCCCTTTGGTCAGTGCTTCTGTAGATGAGGTAGTGATCCAATGAGGGTGAATCAGGAGCCGTCCAGTTGAGGAAGATGTCATTGTCGTTCATTACTTTAGTTGTGAGGTTCGTGGGCGGAGGCGGATAGTCTTCCACGACGAACTCTATCGTGAAGAAGTTGTTGACCTCGGAGGATTCGGATATGTTGTTACCGTAGTCGACCTCTATCGTCACCTGATACGTCCCTGGGACATCGGGAGAAACCCATATGGCCTGATATGGAAGAGTGGTCTCTCCATTTCCCAAAGGCGGAACAGAGCCTGTGAAGAAGGGGGAACTTGGGGTGGTTGAGTTGTAGAAAGCAATCGTGGATACTGAGCTCGTGGCATCTCCCTTGTTCAAGACCCTTGCGGACAACAGATTGGAGGTTTCGGGAAGGACATGTTCCGTCCCTGAGGGTGAGACATCCGTCGGAATGTAATCGGGAGGAATTGTGGTACTCTCGTACATTCGAAGGTAGATGTCATTGTCGGGTCCGCTATCCAGCAGTCCGCTATAATCACTCCATGTGATGACTACGTTGCCATAATTGTCACAAGCAATGTCGGGATGATTCGCATCTGCCTGGTCCAATATGTCATTCGTCATGGAGGTGGTGTTCTCCCAGCCGCCAGCTGAGGCGTTCCATCTCCTGTAGAATATGTCCCCGTAGTTGTTGAGACCCGCTCCATCCACATCGCTCCTATCCTCCCAAGCGATATGCAGATTTCCGAAGGGGTCGGAGCACATTCTTCCGTCAAAGGAGTCCTTTGTGTCCGCTGGGTCGTCAGACAGAAGGACCCTCGGCTCCCAGATCCCAGTCGTTGCATTGAATTTCCTGTAGAACACATCGGCATCCTGTCCACTCCCAATGTATGTCTGATCACCATCTTCAAACCACACGACATACACGTTCCCGAAAATGTCCGTAGTGACGCTGCTCAGAAAGGATGCATAGTCAGGTCGCATGTCGTCGTCGTTGACCTGATATATGGGATTCCAGTTGCTCGAGGATGCATTGAGTCTGGTGTAGAATATGTCGTGGGCGAGAGAGGGGGCACGGTCCCTAAATGCCACGTGGACATTTCCCGACATGTCAACGGCAAAACCAGGCCAAACATTTTGGGTCCTGATAGCTGTGACAATCATAGTCTGTTCCCATGCTCTAGAGGTTCCGTTCCATTTTCGGTACTGTAGCCCTGGATCGGGGCCCAAGGCGGAATTACCCCGCCAGATGAGATGCACATTCCCAAACAGGTCAGCTGCCAGTCTCGGCTCACTTGATTCCACAGTGTCATTGACATCGTCTGTGACAAGTACCCTGGATTCCCACGTTTCTGAAGAGGCGTTCCACATCTTCCAGAAGATGTCGTAGTCTGTCCCACTACCGGCAAGATCACTCCCATCGACCCAGACCACGTGCACATTACCAGTCAAGTCAGCTTCAACATCCGGAAAAAACGATTGATTGGTGTTGTTCAGATTATCGTCAGTAATCAAATCTCTGTTATTCCATGTTCCTGTAGTGGCGTTCCATTTCTTGAGGAATATGTCTCCATCCGGTCCGCTACCATCGAGTTCACTGCCGTCTATCCAAACGACGTAGACATTGCCAAAGATGTCTGTGGTAATGGCGGGATAATCGGATCCCGCGGTGTTGTTCAAGTTATCGTCCGACACTAATGTTCTTTCACCCCATCCAGCCGCCGTTGCACTATCGCTCGATAGAGGTGTGACGATGGTCAGTAGTAGGGGAAGTGCGAGAATCGCTGCAACCACTCCTGTCTTTGACTTTTCAACGCTGACACAAGGATGCATCTTTTCCTCCAATTAAGAGATATATTGATTCAATAGTATTTAACTAACGCTGGTTATAACATTTGTGACGCCTTCTTGACCTCTATGAGGACACGTTGCCAGGTAGAACCTAGGATGGATTCCCCCAGAGCTTGATCCTTCCGCTGTTTGAGGTCCAATACGGAGCTCCGGTGATTACATCGGCATAGTTGTCGCCGTTCACGTCCCCAGCATCGGAGACGGCGAATCCCAATTGCTCTCCAGTGGAACTCACGACCACTCCGGTCATCATAATCTCTTCTCTTGCATCCGCTGAGCTCTCCCCGTAGTAGATGAATACCCTTCCTGCGTTTGAGCCTCCAGCACCATTGTTCGGTGCGCCTACGACCACATCGTCATAGTTGTCGTTGTCAATATTCCCTGCGGTAGAGACAGAATGGCCGAATTTGTCCCCAGAGGCAGATTCCCCGGTGAGTGTTACATCGATCCCATTGTCCATCGGATCATTGCCATAATAGATGTATGCTCTTCCATTGCTGGAGTCATACCCGGGCACTCCGACGATGACGTCGTCATAACTATCACCGTTGAAGTTCCCGGCATCTGATACCGAGAATCCGAGATTATCGTCCTTGTTTGCTCCTGTAATTGTAACATCAACATTCGTGTTGGATTCGCCATAGTAGATGTACGCTCTCCCCCGCGTTCGTGTCCACCGAATCCTTGTCGTAGTATGGGGCCCCAACGATGATATCATCACCATCCTTGTTGTTTACATCCCCAGCATTGGAGACTGAGTAACCAAGCTGGTCGCCTGCGTTCTCACCCTCTTTCTCCATGTCCGCCAAAGTGTCCATAGACCCCTGACC
>JBHIBK010000208.1:0-3716 GCA_046759065.1 Thermoplasmata archaeon
TAGACATAGACAGTGAGCACGGGTCCGAAGATCTCTTCCTCCATCAACTTCGACCTCGGATTCTTGACCAAGACGACCGTTGGCTCGACAAACCAACCCCTCGAATCGTCACAGCGCCCGCCAAACACGATCTCCGTCCCTTTCGCTCTCCGCGCGTAGTCGATATACTTCTTTATCTTGCTGTAGGACGCGTGATCAATGACAGCGTTGACGAAGTTCCCGAAGTCCGTTGGCGGGCCCATCGCGATCGACCTGAGGTCCTTCAGCAGCCGCTTCCGAACCCTCGACCACAGGGACTCGGGTACGTAGGCGCGCGAGGCGGCGGAGCACTTCTGACCCTGGTACTCGAAGGCCCCGCGTGTCATCGCGGTCGCGAGTTCGTTCACATCCGCACTCTTGTGGGCGAATATGAAGTCCTTTCCGCCCGTTTCACCGACGACCCTCGGGTAGGTCCTGAACGTGTCCAGGTTCTTCCCTATCTGCTTCCACATCCAGTCGAACGTCTCCGTGCTTCCGGTGAAGTGAAGTCCCGCGAAATGGGGATTGCTGAAAACGTGCCTGGATATTCTCACCCCGGACCCAGCGAGCATGGTTATGACGCCATCGGGGACTCCCGCCTCACGGAAGAGCTCGTTGACGAAGTGCGACGTGTAGACCGCTGACGTGGCGGGCTTCCAGACGACGACGTTCCCCAGCATCGCCGGTGCTGATGGCAGGTTTCCTATGATGGAGGTGAAGTTGAAGGGTGTGACCGCGAAGACGAACCCCTCGAGCGGCCTGTACTCCATGCTGTTGACCGTGTCCTGCCCGCATTGGGGCTGCATCTCGTATATCTCCGACATGAAGTGGACGTTGAACCTGAGGAAGTCGATGAGCTCGCATGCGGAGTCGATCTCCGCCTGATAGACGTTCTTGTCCTGGCAGAGCATCGTCGCAGCGTTCAGCGTCATCCGATGGGGACCGGAGAGAAGCTCCGCCGCCCTCATGAAGATCGCTGCCCTGTCCTCCCAGGGCATCTCGGCCCACTTCTCTCTTGCCCTCAGGGCTGAATCGATCGCCTTCTCGACCAGCTCGTCCGTCACCTTGTGGTACTTCCCGAGCAAGAGGGAATGGTCGTGCGGGCACACGCACTTTCCCACATCGCCTGTCCTGTACCGCTTCCCGCCAATGCGAATGGGAATCTCGATCTCCTTCGACTGAAGCTCCTCCAGCTTCCTCTTCAGAGCCTCCCTTTCCTCTGATCCCGGAGCGTAGGAGAGAATCGGTTCGTTCCCTGGCCGCTGGACACTCATTATCCTGTTCGCCATGCACATCCTCCTTCCTGTGATGCTTTGACCACTAACGAAAATCGGATAGTTGAACTTAGTGGTCACGGAAGAGCTCGCGTATGGTCTCGAAAGCTGTCACCCCGGTCGTGGACAGACTATGATTGAAATAGAAGAGCTCACCTATTAGTAATCGCGAGGGCTAGTAACTAGGGAACGGCACCAAGATGTGGACCTTTTTTCCCCCTCCTCCTTTGAATCCACATGTCCGTTCCCGTGCCCTGGCCATTCAGTTGAGGATGATCGAAACTGACGGACAGCTGAACGCCCTCGCCTCTTTCCCCATAGAGAAGGTTTTTCTATGCTCCCTTCCTTTTGTTCTCGTTGAATCTCAAGGGCGTACTAGAACGAGTGGTTCCCACCGAAGAGGAAGAGGCCCAGTTGCGGGAAGTGGTTTCGGACCTCTTGCGCTCGGTTCAAGAGGAAATTGACAGGCTGGGCGCCGATGCGGTCCCATTCCTCACTGGGTCGGTAGAAAAGAACACGCACCTCAGGAACCCGGAGATCGACATCTTCATCGGATTCTCGCGCAAGACCTCGAGGAAGGACCTGGAAAGATTCGGCCTGACGATAGGCGAGAAGGTCCTGAAGGGAAGGAAGATGTACGCTGAGCATCCCTACATCCATGGCGACTTCAAGGGATTCGAGGTTGACATCGTCCCGTGTTATCGCTTGAAGAGCGCCTCTGGCAGGGTGACGGCGGTCGACAGGACGCCCTTCCACGCGAAGTACGTGATCGGGAAGCTGAAGGAGGGGCAGGAGAACGAGGTCCGCCTCTTCAAGCAGTTCGCGAAAGGCACTGGGGTCTACGGGGCGGAGGCCAAGATCCAGGGGCTGTCGGGATACCTCTGTGAACTGCTCGTCCTGAAGTATGGGACCTTCACGAATCTGGTGAAGAACGTGGCCAAATGGAAGGACGGCGTTCTGCTGGAACTGGAGAAGGAAGGGAAGAAACGATTCAGCGAGCCGCTTGTGGTGATCGACCCTGTGGACGCGAGAAGGAACGTGGCCTCTGCCGTCTCGACGGACACGCTCGCGACGCTCGTTCACGCCTGCAGGGAATACCTGAGGCGACCGTCCGAGAGGTTCTTCTTTCCCGGAAAGCGGAAGATCCCCGCCAGGGAGAAGCTCATTGAGGAGATGGAGCGGAGGGGAACCCACTTCGTCTGCGTCGAGACAGGGAAACCGGACGTGACTGATGACATCCTCTATCCCCAGCTCAGGAAGATGGAGAGGGCGATCGTGGAGCTGTGCTGGTCCGAGGGCTTCCCGGTTCTCGATTCCGCATTCGACGAGACGAAGGACAAGGTCGTGCTGATTCTTGAGTTGGAGACCTGGAAGCTCCCAGCGGCGAAGAAGCACATCGGACCGCCCACGACTAGCGCGAACGCAATGGCGTTCCTCGGGAAGTGGTCCAGGTCACCGCTGGCATTGTCCCGCTCGTTCATAGAGCGGGGCCGTTGGGTGGTCTTCGTGAAGAGAGCTCACGAGACGGTTCGCGATCTGCTCGAGGACAGGATAGCGGAACTGAGCCTGGGGAAGGACATCCTCAGAGAGGCGAAAAGAGGGGTCAGAATCATCGAGGGCAGGAGGATCCTCACCAAAGAAAGGTTGAGCGCAGTGACGGGCTTGCTGGACAAGAGGTTCCAGTGGGAGTATTAGAGTGAAAGTGTCAAACCAGGTTCAGTCTGAAAGTGAAGGTGCTCTTGTGGCCCGCCTCGTCCCACGCGGAGATTTCCACGTCATCCGAAGCGTCTACGCCAGAGAACGTGTGTCCGTATGTGTGGGACTCCCCGCCGACGAGACCCACGTCCTCGGCTCTCTGGGCGGTCCCGATGCTGATGTCGACCCTACTGACGCCCGCGTTGTCCACGACCCTTGCCTTGACCGTGAAAATGCCATCGACGGAACGATTGACGGTGACAACCTCGCTCGGGGATGCTTCCACCCAGTTGCCGGAATCATCGCCCACTTGCACACCCGAGATGACGGGACTCGCAAGGTCGCTGAAGGGCGGGTTCAGGAGTAGAATCCAGATTGAGAGCCAGGCGAACACGAAGACGGCACCGTTGCCGAGCCAATTCTTCTTCTCGAAGGCGTCCACATCGATGTGGAAGAACGGATAGGCGTACCTCAAACTCAGGATGCCAATGATTGCCGCCAGAAGGCCAAGCTGAGAGAGTCCCGCCAAAGCAAACTGCCATGAGACGACCGCAAAGGGAAGGGCGTAGAACAGTGTGATGATCCCGACCTTGGCGTTCACCAGCTCCTTTTCCATGAACTCCCGCTCGTCGAACTCGGGCCTCTTGAAAACGACCTTCTCCTCCTTGCGATGCTTCTTCTTGGCCATCCTAGCGTCGTAATGAGCAGCCGCCTAATAACCCTTTCTCG
>JBHIBK010000209.1:0-3693 GCA_046759065.1 Thermoplasmata archaeon
CCCCTGTTCGGACTCGGGCCCGTGGGGGCTGCCGGAAGCGTCCTTATCGGCTATCTGGGCGTCCTGGCATTGGCCTTGCTGTTTTCCCGTCGTCTCGTTGGCGACCGGCTGCACAGATCCATCGCCCTACATATTGGGGCAGCAGCCGCCGTCGGCTTTCTCTTCCTCCAGATCCTCTCTCCCGCGCTTGGCCAGGACTGGCGGTGGTTCCACCTATTCGCCTTCGGAGGCGCGTTCCTCGGGGCCTATCTCGTTCTTCTTGCCGCGGCGAGGGAGTTCCGAAAGTCTGATTTACTCACGTTCCTCGATTTCCTCGACCCTAGAAAGATGGCCCGCTATGTGCGCGGCGAGCTGAGGAACAACGAAAGGAAGTAGGTCTACCGAGTTCATTCAAATCTTCCAAAGATCCCTGCCAGCACCCTCTCCATTGCGTCCCAGCTATAGTAGTCAATGCATTTCTGCCTGGCCTTCCAGCCCATTTCCTCGGCGTGATCGATATCGTTCAGAACATCTTGGATGACTTCTGCCAACTGTGTGGGACTCTCAGTGTCCACAATCCAGCCGCATCCGTCCAAAATATGGGGGAGGTCAGAGACGTTAGTGGCAACGATTGGTTTCGCCATCGCCATAGCGTCAAAGACCTTTGCTGGGACCTGACCAACTGTTGCTAGGTTCCTCCTCTGAGGGATGACTACAACATCCGCCATAGCCAAGAATTCCGGGAGCCTTCCAAACGGTTGAAATCCAAATTCCAAGAATCGCTTATTCAGCAACCTCTTGGCAGCGTTAACCAAATCTCTAGAATACCTGTCTCCATAATCAATGCCGACGAGAACTAGAGCGATGTCTTGATGCTTGATTCTGCGAACGGCTTCTATGAGATCTTCAACTCCTTTGTGGGGCCTCAGGGTCCCGAGGAACATGACGACCCTATCTGCATGCACGTCGTACCTCTCTCGGTACGCGGTCTTATCAAACCTTCCTGGGTCGAATGCCTCCGTATCTCTGCCGTGCCAAACTATCGTTCCGCCGAATCTGTTCTTCAAGAAGGTGCCTGCTACCGTAATCTCATCCGCAAGACGGGATAGTTTCTCGCAGATGGAGACGTTCAAAAAGGAGTCCGAGTCGTACAACCGGATTGCAGAGGATATCAAGGACCTAGAGAGACTGGCGGCGGACCGATTCCTGTAACTCTCCTTTGTGAACCCCATCTGCCAGTCGTCTATGTCCAAGATTAACGGTGTCTTATCGGCGACCTTCTTCAACAAGCCGATTCCGAAACTTGTGAGGAGAGGTTTCGATGCATAGGTTACATCGCCATCCAACTGGGCTCGCAATCTTGCCAATTGCCAACACCCTCTGGGCATTCTCTCTGGCCTGACCGACCTATATTCCACATCATCTACACTGGCGAGAGGTGCCCAGATCCCATCGCCAAGCACAGGGCCTATGATTTCAACATCGTATCTCCTCTGAAGGACTTTGGCCAGCACGTATGCTCGACCAAGAGCGTTCGACGAAAGATTTGGGGTTAGGACAGAGATTCTCGTAGTCCTCTTCCTCCTCCGCTCGGCAACCTCAGGATCGAGTGAACTTCTTCCACGGTCAATATCCCTTCCAGGCAAGCCTGGTGCTCCTGGATCCCCGCTGCAATGGCTGGAACAGACACTGGCTGGAGTACATATATTTCTGCTCTCTATTCTTGCCTGGTGGATGGTGGCCTCGCAACTCGTTGGCCGCCGGTCCGTTCCTCAGGTCGGCGACCGGATTGAACCAAGTATGAAGACATTACGATAGTGGGCACTGTGAGGACTTTCAGAAGTACCCCAAGGCGCGCAACCGCTCCATAATCTCCTCCTTGTCCTGCGCCCGACCGGCCCGTTCTTCTGAGGTCTCGAGGTCCTGCTCCCATGCGGGACGGGTGTCTGTGGGTTCGCTGTCTTTTACCCCATCAAAGGACCGGTAGCCCTTCTTGTACAGAGGATGAATCGGTAGGTCGCTGTCCAAGGTGCAGGTCCACACCTCCCGCTCCGTCCAGGGTAATATGGGGTGGACCCTTGTGTGAGGTGGGTTCTCTCTAGGGGAGAAGAAGACTTCATTCGACCTGGCAGGATTTTCGTCCCACCTGATGCCGGCGATGACGGCGTCGAAACCGTGCTTGCGAAGGGCGCGGTTCAACGCGACTGTTTTGAGCAGGTGATTGCCCACAGGGGTATCTAGGGAAAGGGGGACCTCCGTTCCCTTCAGCCCTGCCTTGAGGGCTTCCTCCTGATTCTCAGGATCCAAGGACTCCAGCGGCACTGTCTCCTCACCTTCTCCAGCGAATCCCAGGAGGTCTTCGTTCCGGGCCACTATCATCTGTAGCCCCTCCCGTTTGGCGATGTCCTCCGTGAAGGACCAGGTCTCCCGGAAGTGCTGGTCATGGTCGACGAAGAGGAGGGAAGGCACTTCCAGACCTTCCTTGCGGGCCTCATCTAGACAAAGGTACAGGACCAGGGTGCTGTCCTTCCCGCCAGTCCACACCAAGACGGGCTTCTGATGGTTCTCCAGAGCCCCCGTCAGGACAATCTGAGCGATCGCCTTCTTCGCTCTCAAGGGCAACAGATCCCTGCGCACCTCCTTCGGCGTCCCCCTCGACTCTCCAAGATATCTCTCCCTCAGGTTCTCATGCAGCCTCTGTAATACGTCTGCTTCGCGGGTCACCAGATTCACATCCTCCTTCGAGTCCGTTTCAATATCATACACCTCATCCTCTCGCCGACCGAGGTGGCAAATCAGCTTCCAACGGCCAGAGATACAGGCAATGGCGGGATGGTCATGCATTGTCCTAAACGTGAGGAGATCCTTTCTGAAGATGGGGTCGCGTCCAATCAGTGGCTGCGTATGGGGTACCATCTTTCCATGGGCCTCGCTGACGACGAGGTCCTGCTGCCCCGCCCAGGCTAGCCACGATCTGAGTGCGTCCTCTCTACCTGAAGCGATAGCTTCGAGCAGGAAGAAAAGCCATGTGATGTCGATCGGACGTTTTATCCACTGTCCAAGGACCCCGCCAGGGGGTCGGATCACCAATGGGACGCGAATGAGCTCCTCGTTTAAGCCCGCCACATGGTCGAGGCCCCCCTTCTCCCCTAGTAGCTGGCCGTGATCAGAGACGACGATCAAGAAACCGCTGTCCAGGAATCCTCTCGGAAGGTTTCGGAGGAGGATCCCCAACTGGGAGTCCAAGAATCTCACATTTTCCCAGTAGATTCCGTGAAGGTCCCGCTGCAATGCGTCAGTCATAGGTAGTCGGCCACCCATGACGGCGATTCTTAGCTTCCTATAGCGTCCCAAGATGTCCATATGCTGAACTCGTTTCCGCCACCTGGAGTATACTCCACGCCCGTAGTACGGACTATGAGCCTCCATCAAGTTCACTACGAGAAACGGGGGTCGCGAAGCACCGTGCAGCAACCGCCTCACACGCAGCACAGCTTCACGGGTCCCGTTGTCCATCCTTGGGCTACTCATGGCGAGTCTGGTGATAACCTCAGCTACGTTCAACGCGGCTCGAAAGAATCCGCCATTCTGACCAGAATGCCTCGCAAGAAATTCAAGGGGCTCTCCCACAAGCCACCTGAACTTGGTGGACCGCATCCAGACGACTTCGAATCCTCGCATCATTCCGAAGATGTCGGAGAGGAAGTGGTTACA
>JBHIBK010000210.1:0-3692 GCA_046759065.1 Thermoplasmata archaeon
CTGCTAGCGCATAAAACCTCCGCGGCAAGAATCAGCCTGCGACGGGGCATTCTAGGGCTAATGTTGCGTTCCTAAACTAGGGCCCTGTGGTACTGGCCTGTAAACGTAGGCTGCTAGTTCTGCCAATCCTGCATACGCAGGGAGACCTTGGCTCGGATCTCAAGGCGTAATGATATACATGTTGATCGGAATCCCACTGTTAGTGGACTGAATGCAGGAAATGATAGGCTACGGGGAAGATGCCCTAACGTTCTGGGCGCTAAGGAGCGATCTCCGGCGCATCCTTCGAGAACTTGACGATCAAACGGATCCAGAGTCTTGTCTACGAATATATCGCCCTAGCTTTGGCAGAGGCGGAGGAAAGGCGAACTTCGGGGAGTTCGACTCCATCTTAGCTACCCGGAAATCCGTATATCTAATCGAAAGCAAGTGGGATGACAAAGACCACGAGAGGAAGTGGAGTGTACGCCTTCAGGAGACTCAGGTCCGTCGGCACGAAATCTTCCGCTGGTATTTCTTGAGGTGGCCTGATGATAAGTTCGGGGATTGGGGACAGTTTGTTGAGCGATACGAGGGTCACTTCAGCCAGGAATTTAAGGGCAAGACGATTGCGAAGCAAGGAACTCTGCTCTCTGGGAACCTGATGTACATACTTGGCCGCCTGAAGGGGTACCCACGGCATCTGACGGACGTGTTGCTGTTCTTCGACAGCGGTGAGAATGTGAAGCCGTCCAATGTTAATCCGCCCGGATTCTTCAAGCTTGTTGTCCTCCCTTACTCAAGATTGCCAAGAAGTCATTATGTCGACATGCAGCATGTTCCCGGATCATAGCTGGTCGGCTGCCGGGATTCCTTGCGCCCAAGGCGATCCGCATAGGAGCTACTCGACCTCAGAAGAGAAAGGTATTTCGGTGCCATCCGGCCCTGTAGGACATCCTGCGAGACAATCCTTAGCTGTATCATCAAGTCGTGACGTGGTAAGACAAGAGTCCTACAGCGATGATAGCTGAGCTCCCTGGCTATAGACAGACCGCTTTCCTCAGTTCTCTGAATAGCCAATGAGCGTTCCTGTGTGAGTATTGTAGCTGAACACGTGGCTGCATCTGCTACATCTAACGGTGGAAATCCCATGTAGTCTCTTGAGTTCCCATGCAGATGAGATCCTTGGTTTCTCCAGCTCCCGGTTCAACCGGCTCCCACAGGCAGGGCACGGAGGGGCAAGCGAGAGCCCTTCGCGGAAGAATTCATCTATGTCGATGGGCACAAGACTCACCTCACCGGAATCCGATCACTCTCCATCGTCTTCTTCGAGCGATCTCTTAACACCTCCGGCGGACTGTCGCCGGAGCTCAGGAAAAAGAACACAACATCATCAGCTAGATGACCATATCTTTTCAACCACTACGCTGGGACTCTTGGATTGTTACCGAAGACCAGGAACTTGAGTCTCGCTCCAGTCTTCTCGAGGAGCCAGACGTGCTCCGCGACGACGGATAACTTCGCGGAATGAAGATAGCGCCTCCTGACCATTGAAAAGTATTTGGCGTCACCTACAACGGAGTGATCTCTCGAGACCATGTCGAGGACCTTTGGGACTCTGCCCACTGTTCCTTCCTGAATCCAATTCCGAAGTATTCCCCCGTTCTGGCGCGAGCCAAATCTTCAAATTCCTGTGGTGTCAGACCTTGGCCTAAGACAAGACAGGGTTCGCTCGCCCTTGCCTGCCTTCGAGATCTCAAGATTCTCATCTCTCCGCGCTAGCATTGTACTCGTTCTCATACCAGTCCAGAAGGTAGCGATATTCCGATGGGATGTCATGCTCAAGCGGCTTGGTTTTCCCTCCTTCTCGGTACGGGTGAAACTCATCGCCGTTGCGATAGAGACGCCTACCACCGTCCTCCGCTTCGACGAGCATTCGATGATTCCCCGGATTGGGGCGTTTATTGGCGACACAGTGGAGGTACACATGGACCTGAACACCAGGCCTTAGTCGGCCGAAAATGCCCTCTTCGTATACGCGATCCACAATCTCCTTGGCCGAAAACGACCCCCTGTGGGGATTCTCCTTGTGAAGCAGGGCCACTGCTATCCATACTTCGTCCGCCACCTTGATTCCCATGACTATACATCATACATACACCATACATAAAACTTCTCATTTAATGCTCGACGAACAGAGGCCAGCAAGCCACTCTGAGGGCCCTGTGACAATCTGAGGCTAGTGTCACCCGTCTCCAGATGTTGAGCAAGAAATTTCAGCTTGTGCGGTAACTAAGCCGGGAGTCTCTCCTACAGTGG
The DNA here is from genome assembly GCA_046759065.1 of Thermoplasmata archaeon. Classification (GTDB taxonomy): domain Archaea; phylum Thermoplasmatota; class Thermoplasmata; order RBG-16-68-12; family JAGMCJ01; genus JAGMCJ01. Next base: position 2,299 of record JBHIBK010000210.1, read on the forward strand.
TGGAGTCAATCTAGCTGCTGGCTCAAAGCCCATGTCTGGTCCTGTGCACCCGATGGAGTTAAGGAAAAGATGAATCATGACCGACGCAAGCCACTCTGAAGACGGAGGTGTATCAAACGCGTTCATGAAGGCAGAAGTACATCGGCCAATGACATGGGTCAGAAGTAGTTCAAACTGGTTAACTAACTCCTCATCTGAAAGCTCGGTTTCCCATAGGTTGGGAGAAAAGGGTATCTCAACGTTACCGAATCGCGTACTCCACACGACAGATCCTCCCCTCTCTGATCGCTCACGCGCTTGACGGACACGATCTCTAGCGTCCGTCCGCGGATCCCAATCTTCGCGCTCCCAACGGTTGAGTGCCCCCTCATCCACTAAGCGGTTGAATGCGTTTTCGAACTCCCGCGGATCATACAATTCGATATCGAAGCGGACTCTCGAATAGGATCCATAATTGAGGACCAAAATTCCGCGGCCGTAATCTGTCGTTATGGGCATGACCCTCTCCTTGACGACACGAAAGGACGCCTGCTGTCTGGATTCGTTCCAGTAAATGTGATAACCCGCCCATGGCATGTTACCCGCATCCGTCTTGCCACTATATCAAAGTGGTTGCCCACTTCTGTATGAAGAGGGCGCAGAAGGGCCAGTAAGAGCGTGCTATTCTTTAGGGAGAGGTCACGCCGGCAATCTCCAAGCGCCGCCTATCCAGAGCAGGCCATCCGAGGTCCTCACGGATTTCTTCGTAACGGCGGAGGTATGCCCGGATGTCCCTGCCAAAACCCCAATCCCGAGCGATACGATCTGCGGCCAAGTGGCTGTCCTCATCGTCCCTCATCTCCTGGGGGTTTTCCTTCAGGTGAATGTGTGCAAGTTCATGAGCCAGGACTCCAAGAATGGCCTCATCGGGGAAGAAGCAAAGGGAATCGAGGACAACAACCCACCGTCCCACGAAGTTCGCCCCTACCGCGTAATGCGGAACGTGCACTATCTTAACATCCTTGAGTTGAGTCGGCACCCTGGACATGACCTCAACCTTAGCCGCTTGGTAGCCTGATAGCCAATCCCCGTCAGACCGTCTAAGCGTCTTCATGGTTCCGCTAAAGGACAATAATGGCCTTGAATCCTCCTGAACAAAAGACGGCTCGGACGAGGGCTTACTTGAACTGAGGCGACCGACCAAACCGAAGACTTAGGACCAAAGAGGCGTTGAAGTCGCGTGCATGAATTGGGGAGGATACTTTCGTAGGCGCGTCCGTCGCTCGGAAGGCATTGTAGGGCAAGTGCTACACCTGGCCGTAGTCCACTTTCAGCAACACCCTGCGAGACCGTGAAGTTGTCGGTTGGTCGTAATCGTTTGAATTAAAGACTCACGGGCCCCATCCCGAGTGTGG
>JBHIBK010000211.1:0-3685 GCA_046759065.1 Thermoplasmata archaeon
GGAGAACATCGGTCCCAATCCAGGGTTTGTTTCTGACGGGAACCCTTCAACGGTAACGGTCGCCATCTTTGCGAGTCCCGCATCGACTGGGATAAACGTTGGTGGTTACGCGTCTCCCTGTCTTGCTGATATGGATGATGATGGTGATCTCGACATGGTGGTTGGCATGGGGTCTGGGTCATCAAGAAACGGGCAGATCAACTATTATGAGAACATCGGAACGCTCACGAGTCCTGTCTGGGCATCCAATGATCCCAATATGTTCGCGGGGATAAGGGTCTTCCAGGCCTCGGCTCCCGCCATTCACGACATGGATGGCAATGGGATTCCAGATCTGCTCCTTGGCGCGGAGTCTGGCTCCGTGGGTTATTTTCCAAACTATGGAATCGCATCTTCGCCCAGCTGGATATCGTGGACTAGTGTGGGCACGAGTTTCAACGCTTACAATCTGAACAACTACTACGAAGACGAGTCAAAGGTAAGGCTTCGGGAGAGGGTCTTCTCTGCTCGCGTTCTGGAATATGCGGACATAATCAACACGATTGACCAGAAGATGGTTGACGAGGTCGCCTTCAGCATCGCTCATACCGCCAAAGGGTCCCTAATGCACGAGTCGGCATTCTCAGGTATCTACTGGAACAACACAGAGTCTCTGTACTACAATGACCAGTTCATTGACTATGCGGACATCGTCGACAACGGCAGCTTCGCGACTGGGGACTACTACTCGACATTGAGGTACTGGGTTAATAACAGCGGGGCGATTGAGGAGAGATGGGTCCCGCCGGACATCTACTACTGGTTCGTGGCTCATCCAAGAGTCAGATATGAGCTCCCCACATACATAGATCCGAGCGTCGTGGCCAATACACATCAAGGAGCGGCTCCGCCGCCCGCTGGCAAGTTCTGGCGCTGGTATGTCTTCAATGAGAACGATACTTCGTGGCCTTCAGATCCAGGCGGTGTGAAGTACCCAAAGGACGAGGGTCCACCGCTGATGAAAGAGAAGCTCTATGGGGTCAGCATTCTCTGGAACGAGACCTACTACAAGGCTCCCGCTGGCTATGACAACACCGGTCGCAACAATCAGAGACCCTGGGATTACGGCGACCATGCCGTGGAAAGGGTGAGTCACTGGGTCAGCCTCACACTCGCGTTGAATGTTCAGGAGCACAATGACGGCAACAGACCAAGGCAGCCCGTCAGGATAGCACACGAGCACAACGGAAACTGCGGTGAGCTCAGCGACCTCACAACGGCCGCCTACAGGGCCGCATTGATACCCACAATCGGCGTCATGAGCGTGACTGAGGACCACTGCTGGAATCACTTCTGGGACCAGGGGTGGCATCATCTGGACAACTACTGGAGCAATTCGGAATCGTTCATCACCAACATGACGTTCAAGCATTACACACCCGGGTGGAATAGGGACTGGACAGCGATATTCGAGGAGATGGGGGACAGCAGATTCAGGAACCACATCGACGAGTATCACAAGCCCTATGACTACAACGGGGACGGCTACATCGACAGAGGGAATGTGAGCGTCAGGGTCGTGGATTCCCAGGGCAATCCAATTGACGGGGCCAAAGTTTCGATAGCGGGGTGGAGAATGATAGGCGTCAGTTGGATCAGCTTTGGGGACTTCTCATTCTATTCCAACCCGGATGGCATCGCCTTCTTCACTACAAGCGAAGCCAGGCAGTACGATGCAACTGGAGACACTTTCGATGATGGAATCCAGGTCGATGTGAACACCAAGTTTGGCGGGGGATCGTTGAACGCGGGCTATGCGAACAGGTTCAAGATATGCGTGGACCCGCCGAACCTTCCCCTCTACAACTATTCATATCAGGTCTCGGGGGCAAGACCCAAGACTGACCTTCTCATTAACGAGCTGTCATCACCTCCGTTGCAGGATACTTGGCTGGAGGCAATAGTGGATGTTGAGTACGGGGTCCAGTATCCCGCTACGGACTACCGTGATGACGACGGTGTCAACTATCACCCGCAGATATTCCCCTCAGGTATCCATATTGACGCCTTCTTCGTTGATGCCACCAACCTCGAGAGGTACATGAAAGGCTATGCCTTCGATGCGTACAATGTGACACAGAACCAGTCCTCTTTCACAACCAGGCTCCCGCTTCAATCAACTCCAGGCGACTGGTACTTCGTCTTGTCCAACTTTGACACGATAGAAACCCGGAAAGTCGTCAACTTGACATTCAATTTCGTGAGGGATCTCCCGCCCGATGCGACCACGATCCAGGGAGGAGAACTCTCAGGTTTAGCGAGAGAGAATGTCACCATCAGCTGGCTAGCCTCCGCTGACGACGGCGGCGAGGAGGATGACGTCTATGAGTATAGGGTCTACAGGTCTACAGCATATGCCGGTCCATATGCGCTCGTCACTGCCATTCCCGCCGATGATTCCCCCAGTTATTCCTGGACTGATCCGAGTAAGGGGCTGGGTGATACGAACGACTATTTCTATTACGTCTCCGCAGTCGATTTGAGGTCCGAAGTACCTTCCCCCGACAGGATTGCCAAGTTGGTGACTCCCGTAGTGCCCGGACCGAACCTCGTTTCCATCCCTATTCTGCTCTCCAACAGCTCAATCTACTCCGCTCTCGCCAGTGTCTCCTATTCGCACGTGAGGACATACGATCCTCACGATGGTCTTGACCCATGGAAAGCACATAACGTGCATAAGTATCAGAATGACCTGCACAACGTGCGTACTTATGGGGCCCTCTGGATTGATGTCAACACTGCAGGCAACCTCGTTGTGGTTGGCATTATCCAGGCAACAATCCAGATTGAGCTCGTGGCGGGCTGGAACCTCGTCTGCTATCCAGGGTTCAACGAGACAAAGACAGTCTCCGACCTAATGGTCGAGATTGGAGCTTCTCGGGTCGAGGGATTCGATCAATCATCACCGCCCTACTACCTGCAACTATTGGGAGCTTCCCACGTCCTGTTCCCAAAAGAAGGAATCTGGATTAACGTGGACCAGTCACAGACGTGGATTATTAATAACTGATTGGGCGTTATCCATCTGAACAAGGTGGGAACTTGAGATTCGCTAGTATAGCAGTACTACTGTGGCTGCTCAGTGCGGCCTTGCTCGTCTCTCCGGCACTCGGGGAAGAGACCTTTCTGGGAACGAGATCTGACGGCCAGAGGACAGTGATGCTCGAACTCTTCACAGCAACCTGGTGTGTGGGCTGTCCGTATGCAGATGCGGCCGCCGACAGGCTGCTTAGGGTCATTGGTCCTGAGCGGGTGTCAGTTGTCCAATATCATGTCACACCAACGGATGAGTTGAAGATCAACGAATCCGATGCCAGATGGGGCTCCTATGGGGATCCAGTGCTTCCCTCCCTCTTCCTCGACGGTGAGCTCAAGAGTGTTGGGGCGAGTTCATACGAGGAAACCTTCGCGGAATACCTCTCATATGTCCAGGAGAGTCTTCAGGTCGATACACCCGTGAGCCTGGAGCTCGATTTCCAGGTGGCTGGCGGGTCAGTGGTTCTCGACGCCTCTGTCGATAGTAGCGAGTCTCTGGCGGGTGAGAACCTCTTCCTGAGGTTTGCCCTGTTCGAGAATATCCTTGAAGTTGATGGGGAGATCTACAACTACAGCGTGAGGGCCTACAATGAAACCTCAATCGATCCCG
>JBHIBK010000212.1:0-3674 GCA_046759065.1 Thermoplasmata archaeon
CTCTTCTTTTGACCATTGGAATACTGGCTATATAAGTCTTTGCTGAGTGTCAGCGCAGAAGGATTCTTGTTTGCGTTCCCGATTACAGGTCGGTGATGGTTTTGACGACACAAGAAGGAGCCCAAGCTGGAGAGACTCCGACCTATGGTGAGCCTGGACAGCAGCAATATCAGCCCTATCCACAGCAGTACGGTCCGCCTCCAAGGCAGCCAACGAACATGTGGAAGTTCATCACGAAGCCTCTGGTGGCCGTCGGCATTCTCATTGGCATCATGGTGGTTTGGCTGAGCTTAGGGATATTGAGATTCGCCAACGGCGACGAATCGGTCGTGGACTTCGCCTATTTCCTGCAGTACTCGGGGACCGCCCTGGCAGCTCCAACCGCGTTCATTGGAGGCCTCACATCGACGAACTTCGACGGTTACGAGAGGGGCGGACTCCTCGTGGCTGCCGGCATCATGTTCCTGGCGCTGTTGGCCTGAGCTCACGACCGGATGGACTCTAGTCTCTCTGTGCCCCAAGTGCTTCAGCGATGACGCCCGCCACGGTGACCTTGGAAACGGGGCTCATCAGGGTGTCCGTGCTGAAGACCTCATCGCACACCTTCAGCTTCTCGAGGGCGTCGGCGACGAATAGACCGTGAGTGCATCCTGCGATCACCGTCTTGGCCCCGTGCTCCCTCAACTGCTCCGTCGCCTTCACGATCGTGCCGCCGGTGGAGATTATGTCGTCCACGATGGCAACGACCTTCCCGCCGGCATCGAGCGACTTCGGGGAGACCTCGACCGTATGCGAGTCTATCCTCTTCTTCTCGAGGTAGTCCGATTCGCAGTTGAGGAGGTCCGCGACCCGCTTGGCGTGCTCCAGCGCTCCCTTGTCGGGCGCAAGAACCGAATCGATGTTGAGGCTTTTCAGATGACCCGCCAAAGCTGGTGCCGCCGACAACTCGTTCCACCTGACGTCGAAGTACCTGGAGGCGCCTTTACTGTGCGCGTCGACCGTGTACATCTCGCTCGCGCCCGTTTGGATGAGGTTCGCCAGGGCGCGTATGCTCACCGCCTCCCCCTTGAGGAAAGCCTTGTCCTGCCGTGCGTAGCCTAGATAGGGGATTATGACGCGCAGGCTTTTCACGCTAAGATCCGCCAGGGCGTCCTGCCAGAGGAATAACTCCACGATGTTCCTGTCGGGATACGCGCTCTGAACGAGGACGACATCCTCCCCGGTGATATCGTCGACGACACGAACATAGGCCTCGTCGTCCGGAAACCGCTTGACCTCGGTCGCGACGAGGTTCGCGTTGAGTTCCCCAGCCAATCTCCCAGCAAGATCCGATGAAGCAGACCCCCCGATTATCTTCATGTGAGTCGGGAATGGGTCAGCGATAGTTATACATTTCCGCTCCTTTTGGAAGTCACGGTGTGAACCTTGGTTGAATACAGCATTGGGGATGGGGTTCTAGCCCCGTTTTTTCTGGAGTATTAGGCAAGGGTTACCTTGTTCTTCGTTTTGGGTACTCTTGATTACGAGGTTTGTGCCCTGGACATATCCCATGAAGTCCTTGAACGTATCATATCTGTAGTCAAAGGCATGCTTGCCGTATCTTGCCGCGTAGAAGCCAGACATCACCATAGCCATTTTCTTGAAATAGTCTGGGGTATACTTCAGAAGAAACGAAATGACCGCATGTCCATCCCACGTGAGAACTCTCGATATCTCTGATAAGAGTGTGTGCGGATTGGGCACGTGCATCAGAACCTCTATGCATATGACCGCGTCGAAGCACTCATTTCTGAGTGGGAGCACCTCAGCATTTCCCTGTATGAATCCAATCTCCCCGTGATCGTCTTTGCTCCTGCAATGTTCGATGAACGTGCGGTTGATTTCCACAGCATAGACACGCATTCCCACATCTCGCAAACGTAATGCAAATGCTCCACGACCAGACCCGATTTCCAGAACGTCGGTAGGCTTCTCACTTTCGAGGAAGGAAAGAACATAATCATACCTCTCTGGGACCTCCTCTCGTCTCCACCAAGATATGGGCTTCTTTGAGAAGTGTTCGGGGGTTTGAACTCTCCTTCCCACGGTCATTCACCGTCCTGCGCGATTTTCTGCATCGTTGTGGTTGCGCTTGGGGAACAATGACTCACCTGCCAGTTGAAGGTCCTCGATTCTGAGACTTTCGTCCCGCTCATGAGGAGTTGCCAATTCGCCGATGCATTGCGCCACAGAGTCTCGTAAGGACTGCAATTGCATAGAGTTTTCGGCTTGGACTACGGACATCTTCAGGGAGGCTTTCGAGTCACCAACTCGCCTGTCAGTTCAACGCGAGCTGTCGGTGTGAATCGTTGCAGGGGACACGTCCAGTAGTTTTGGGTCTCGATTCCCCTCTCATCTGAGGATGCACTCCTTTGAGTGTTCATCCGATGCCTGTAGGGCTGTTTGGCGCGAGTGGCAACAATGCCGGATGAGTGTCTTGTTATTGCTCCAAATAGATGGTAAGAAGATTATAAATAGAGGGGTGTTTGTCATTCAATAGCACGAGTGGTAAACCATGCCAGAGCTTGAAGATGCAATGGATTATCTGAAGAAGTACAGGGGGTATTTCCTTCTTCTCGAGTCCATAATCCTTCTCACTGGAGTCAATCTCGTCATACTGCCGCAGAAGGTCGTCTGGCTCGAGTACGTCGGCGTGGTCCTGTTCCTCTCGGGAATCGTGCTCCTCGTGCTCACGTTCATGCCGGACGAGACTACAAGGAAGACCCGCGAGAAGAGTCTGGCAAAAACCATCGTGGATTTCTTCTCCGTCCGCCTGAAGCTAAGACCCATCTTCCCGGTAGTCGGGATCACCCTGATTGCGATCGACCTGGCATACAACCTATTGCTCTTCGAGTCGCTGTCATTGGGAATTCACGACACGATGCTGCTCCTATTCGCTGTCGCCCTCACGGTATTCAACTACATACCCGAGGAATATGAGAGGGAGAAGAACTTCTTCCTGCTGTTCTCTGGAACTCTCGTTCTCATTCTAGTCGTCCCTCTTCTCCTGATACGCCTGTTCCAGGGAGATTTCGAGGGCGGCGTCAATGCCTACTCGGCCGTGTTTCTCGTGCCAGAGACCAGCGCGATACTCAACGTCGTTGGAGTACCCAACCACATCGGAGTGACACCGGAGGGAATACCCTCGCTGATTTTCCCGCCAGAGCTCGGGCTCGACAATCTCGCCGTCACGACATCGTGCTCGGGAATCTACTCCTTCAGCATATTCGCCTCCGCGTTCACGGCGTTCGTGCTCACCGAGTTCAACAAGGTCAATCGACGTGTGGGAGCTTTGCTCTTCCTCGGCGTCCTGACGTCATACGTGGCCAACCTCCTGAGGATAGTCATAGTCGTGCTCGTGGGTGTGTGGGCCCCCGGCGATGATCCCATGCAGAGCCTCCTTCAGGCGCACTCGAACGCAGGATGGATGATATTCGTCCTTTGGATCACGGTCTTCTGGCTCATCATGTACAAGGTTCTGATGAAGAAGAAGCCAGGCGAGGTCGAGAAGACGAGGAAGCGCGGCACCCTGTGCGGCTTATGCGGGGACGGGCTCTCGCCCTCGATCCCGGGCGTCAGATGCTCCTGCGAGAGGTTCTACCACGCCCAGTGCCTGGAGGAGGCTGGGAACTGCC
>JBHIBK010000213.1:0-3666 GCA_046759065.1 Thermoplasmata archaeon
CCGTGACCAGACTGGAAGCTTTCGGCATAGCCGCACTGGAGGCAATGTCCTCCGGCAAACCCGTGGTCGTAAGTGACATTCCCGGCGTGAGGGAGGTCATCACGGAGGGGGAAGAGGGACTGCTCTGTGAACCGATGAATCCGGAGGACTTGGCGGGAAAGATATCCCTCCTTCTTGAGGACGATGCGAAGCGACAACGGATGGGGTCAAAAGGCAGAGAGAAAGTGGAGAAATACTTCAACATCGAGAGGGTTGCTAGAAAAGTGGCAGAGGTATATGAATCCCTGCTTTAGTCGATCACCGCGAGGTCGATAGGCTCTCCGTACATGTCGAAGGCCCGCCAGGAATCCTCGTCGAAAGGAATGCCCGTTATGATGTGGATGTACCCGAACTTCTGAAAGAAGACTATGTCCGTTCCGGATGGGGCAATGCCACCAGAAGGATGAGAATGAGCTGTCCCCACTACCGATAGGTCGATAGGCAGCATGTGCAACTGGAATATCGCAGATTTCGAACCCGAGAGCGTGCCCGGAAGGAGCATCAATTCCGTGATTACACCTTCCTCGGCTCTGAGAATGGCCCCGAACTCATTGGGATATGTTTCCCTCGAAGCCTCCAAGATCATCTGAAGAGTCTCTCTCTTGATAGTCTTCGCCCTCTTCCTCCCGAAAGGCATCTTCACTACACCATCAGTTTCTCTCTGAACCTCTCGTAGAAGTTCTCGTGGAACCGAACGAACCTGGCCTTGTTCTCCGAGATTCCGAGCTTGACCTGCTCATCCCCCGTAAGGTCGATTTCCACTTGTCCGTCGAGAACAAGTTTGCAGGGTTTGGGATCGGATATCTGCAACGAGACCTCGCTCTGTGCCGGGACGATCAGAGGTCTGACTGAGAGCTTGAATGGAGCGATGGGGACCACCACGATTGCCTCAACTCTCGGGTCGATTATGGGCCCGCCAGCGCTCATTGCGTAGCAGGTCGACCCAGTAGGCGTTGCGATTATGACTGCGTCCGCTCTTATGCTCTCGGCGGGCTGTCCGTCAATCTCTATGGAAAACGCCCTCATCTTGGCTATGTGCGCCGTGTTCAGAACGGCCTCATTCGTGCAATCTGGCATTCTCTTCCCATTCACCATCGTCTTTAGCTTGAGCCTCTCATCAATCTCATACTCGCCCCCGATTATCCGCTCGAGACCGCTCTCAACCTCGTCGGCCTGGATCTCCGTCAGGAAACCAAGGACACCAGCATTAATCCCGAATACCGGAGAGGAATTCCTCTGCAGAGTTGACAGGATCGTGCCATCGCCGCCAACAGTGAGCATGACATGTGCATCAATATCCTCTAGGGGAGGACCTTCTGTGCCGATCTTCTTCGCGAGATTCTCATCCAAGATCACCTCGTGATCTGACCCCAGATGGTCAACTATGCGCCTAACTATGGGAATCCTCTTCTCCACTTCGGGATTGCAGGAAATTCCGAATCTCATCTCAGTACCTCCAATACTCTCTCATTTCCTATGACCATGAAGTTCGACCTTGCGGTGATGTTGAAGTCCATTTCGAGTCTCTTCCCCTCCAAATCTAGAACCTCCCCGCCAGCTTCCCTCACGATGAGCGCACCTGCCGCGATATCAATGATTCTCAGCATGGCGCTGCACTCCACATAGTATAGGTCCGCCTGACCGCTAGCCACCAAACACATCTCCAGAGAGGCAGCACCAAAGGACCGTGTTCGCCTAGCCTTCGAAGCGACATCAAAAGAGCGAGGACTTGCCAGCTTTCCCATGTATACGATGAAAAGAGATTCTTCCGGCCTAAAATCGGCCGTTTTTATTCTGTCGCCGTTCAGGAATGCACCCTTGTCTCTCTCAGCAGAATATACATCACCATCTGTGAGGCTCCTGACCAGTCCGTATCTGACGTCGGAGAGGGACCTCTCGCCGATTGCCATGGAAATCGCGTAGAACGGCGTACCCAACAAGGCATTGAACGTCCCGTCCACGGGATCGAGGACAAGCGTCAGGTCCGCCCCATTGTCGATGAAGGCGGTTTCCTCGCTCAATATGTTCAAGGGAACATTCTCCCGCTCGACTTTCTCTATGACAACGTTTTCCGCAATCTCGTCAATCCTAGATGTCGGCGTGCCGTCCGCGCCGAGACCCACATCCTCTGAGAGATTCTTTCCCGAGGATGACCTGAGCTTCCTGTAGACCGCCTCCGCCGCCTCGAAAAGGAACTCCTTCACATTTTCAGTAATCGATTCCGTCCTTAAAGTCTTAGTCCTGTAACCAAGACGCAGGAACGCAGTGGGTCGGAGGCATTTTGGCGGGCCCTCGTGGATGTCAACTTAACGCAACAATGAAAGTGTAGCCCGCCCATTCCGACTGGCCTTCACCAAAGGCAGAAGGGATGGGTAGTGCTACACCGAGTGGAGAATGCAATAGAGCATAGAAAACTGTTTGTGCGTCAGAGGAAGAGCAACTGGTTGAGGGCCCTGGGAGTCGTACTATATCACCTGGGCTTGTCCTTGAGGGACACCTCCTTGGTCCTGGATGGCATAGGAGGTGCCAGCCATGAGACGGTGAGGAAGTGGTATGCGAGATGCAGGAACATCTTCACCGTGGAGACCCGCTCAAGACGAGCCATAGCCGTGGACGAGACCAAGATCAAGATCCGCGGAGAGTGGATGTTCCTGTGGGCCGCCATAGACATCGACAGCTGGGAGATCCTATTCGTATGGGTCTCTCAGGGAAGGTCAGGCCTGGAGGCCATCTCCTTCCTCAGGAAGGTATTGGAGAGATGCGAAGGTCCTCCAATGGTCTATGTGGACCGAGCTCCATGGTACCGATGGGCACTGGAAAGGCTGGGAGTCCCTTGGGAACACAGGACATTTGGTCCCCGCAATCCCGTGGAGCAGTGGTTCGGCATCCTCAAGCAGAGGATCAAGAGGTTCTACACAAGGTGGCCTCACAATGCTGACACCAAGAGGGTGAATGACTGGTTACGGTCTTTCGTCAGCTGCTATCATCTGAAGAGGTTCGGAGGCGGCTTAAGTTGACATCCACGGGCCCTCTCTCATTAACCTTATATAGAAGAACAAACATAGCAATTGACAACTTGACATATAGGGGTGAGACATAATGATGACAGGAACGACGCCTGTACTGGTGTTGAAGGAAGGAACTAGAAGAGAGAGGGGAAAAGGAGCCCAGATCAACAATATCGCCGCCGCCAAGGCGGTCGCCGATGCTGTCCGTTCTAGCCTCGGACCGCGAGGAATGGACAAGATGCTTGTGGACAGCATGGGTGATGTCGTCATCACCAACGACGGAGTGACCATACTGAAAGAGATTGACATAGAGCACCCGGCGGCCAAGATGGTGGTGGAAGTGGCAAAGACGCAGGACGAGGAAGTCGGCGACGGAACGACGACCGCGGTCATTCTTGCGGGCGAGCTGTTGAAGAAATCAGAAGACCTAATCGAGCAGAACGTTCATCCAACGATTATCGCTGGCGGATACAGGATGGCTGCTGACAAGTCTGTCGAGATTCTCTTCAAGATCGCGAAAAAGATAGACATAAAGGATACGAAGCAGCTAGAGGAGATAGCGGCCACGGCCATGATAAGCAAGAGCACCCATGAGGTTAGAAGGTTACGGTCAACGCGG
>JBHIBK010000214.1:0-3658 GCA_046759065.1 Thermoplasmata archaeon
CTTCGTTCTCTATCCCCCGACCCCATCTGAAAACGCCACTCACTCGTAGAGACTAAGCTACTCGAAAAAGTATTATTACCAAATGCCTATACCCCCCGCATAGCAGTTCTTGTCCTCTTCGAGCTTTCGATTATTGACGAGGTGCTTTCAGAATGGAGATGGTAAACTCAAACTCATCTGATGGCGTTGCCGCTGTCCAAAAAGGGCGTGAATGGAGCCCAATATGTGAGCTCACGGCTAATGCCATTGCCGTACTCGAGCGGAGATACCTGAAGAAGAATGATGCAGGCGAGGTAATCGAAACCCCCCAAGAAATGTTCGTGAGAGTGGCACGCAACGTGGCAGAGGCGGACAAGCTCTACGATGACGATGCGGACCTAGAGAAGACCGCCATTGAGTTCTACGAAATGATGGCGAGTCTGGAGTTCACACCGAACTCACCGACACTCATGAATGCGGGACGGGAGCTTCAACAACTCTCCGCATGTTTTGTGTTGCCGATTGAGGACTCCATGGAAAGCATATTCCAAGGGCTGAAAGATACCGCCCTCATACACAAGAGCGGTGGCGGGACGGGTTTTTCCTTTTCGAGGTTAAGACCGAAGAACGATGTCGTCCTCTCAACCAAGGGGGTATCCAGCGGACCTGTATCTTTCATGGAGGTGTTCAACGCCGCCACTGAGGCCGTGAAGCAGGGCGGAACCCGCCGAGGCGCCAACATGGCGATACTTCGTGTAGATCATCCGGATATACTCGAGTTCATCACGTGCAAGCGGGACAACAGGGCAATCAACAACTTCAACATCTCAGTGGGGCTGACTGAGAGATTCATGAATGCTGTGGAAAAGAATCTGGAGTACGAACTCGTTAATCCAAGGAACCAGAAGGTAGTAAAGACAGTGAGGGCGAGGAAGGTTTTCGACCTCATCGTAGATATGGCCTGGACCAATGGTGAGCCAGGGATAGTTTTCCTTGACCGGTTGAACGAGAGAAATCCGACGCCCGAACTGGGAGACATCGAAAGTACGAATCCATGCGGTGAACAGCCATTGCTTCCATACGAATCGTGCAACCTCGGTTCGATAAACCTCTCAAAGATGGTCGTCAACGGTGAAATCGATTGGAGCAAGCTGAAGGACATCGTTCATAAATCTGTTCACTTCCTGGACAACGTTATCGATATGAACAACTACCCTCTGGAGAAGATTGATGAGATGACCAAGGGGAACCGAAAGATAGGTCTCGGTGTAATGGGCTTTGCCGACCTGCTCATAAAGCTCGGAACCCGATACGATACCCAGGAGGCTACTGACGTCGCCGAGAAGCTCATGAGCTTCATCGAGAAAGAATCCAAGAACGCGTCCATCAACCTCGCCAAGACGCGTGGTACGTTCCCTAGTTTCGCTCGGAGCGTCTTCGATGTCCCCGGCGGTGAAAGGCTGAGAAACGCGACGACTACTACCATAGCTCCCACTGGCACGATCAGCATCATCGCCGGATGCTCTGGTGGAATCGAGCCCCTTTTCGCCGTCTCCTTCGTGAGAACGGTGATGGACGACGACAAGCTGATCGTGGTCAACCCGCTGTTCAAAGAGAGGGCCATGAAAGAGGGGTTCTACTCCGAGAATCTGATGATGAAGATTGCGGATCACGGTTCCGTGCGGGGGATGGAAGGCGTCCCCGATCACATTCAGAAGCTCTTCGTGACCGCTCACGATGTCTCTCCAGAATGGCACGTCGGGATGCAAGCGGCGTTCCAGCGGCACACACACAACGCAGTGTCAAAGACAGTGAACTTCCCCAACAACGCAACGCGAGAGGATATAGCTAGAGTATACAGACTCGCATATGAGTTGGGGTGCAAGGGGGTCACGGTCTATCGGGACGGGAGCCGCGAGTTTCAGGTCCTGTCCACAGGTCAGACGAAGAAGTCACAGGAGGAGGCCGAGAGGAAGCTCCTCCCAAGACCCAGGCCCAGCGTCACGATGGGATCAACGATCAAGATGAGGACGGGGTGCGGAACGCTGTATGTTACAATCAATGAGGACGAGCATGGTGTGTGCGAGGTCTTCTCCCAGATGGGGAAATCAGGCGGGTGCGCGATGTCCCAATCCGAAGCCGTTGCCAGGCTCATCTCCCTTGCCCTGCGATCGGGGGTCGAGATTAATCCGCTCATCAGGCAACTCAAGGGAATTCGGTGTCCATCGCCTCTTATGGGGCGGGGCGGGATTATTCTCTCGTGCCCCGATGCCGTTGGTAAGGCCCTGGAGAAGTATATGAAACGGAAGAGGGCGATGGAGGCGGGAGAGCCAATCGAGGAGGCCACGACACTCGATAGATTCGCACCCGACCCGATATTTAGCGGGAACGTTGTTGGTGTGTGCCCAGACTGTGGCGCAGCACTTGTTCACGAGGGCGGGTGCATGGTATGCCGCTCTTGTGGATACTCCAAATGCGGCTGATTCTTCCCAAGATATGACAGGTGCGTTTTGCATGAGCAGTCTGACGAGCCGAACCCTCTTGCGATGACGACTCCATCATTCAAGTCGAAGACTATCCTATTGACCTCGCATTCCTTCTTCTTGTTGGAGGGAAAGAGAGTTGCCTGAACCAGCTCGGCTGCAAGGAGGAAGTGGTCAATGTGCCACCTCGTCTTCTTTCTTTTGCGAAAGTGTCTTTCCACCCTCTTTTCGAGATTCGTCATGGACGAGCCTGTGTAGGCGTAGTACCCAGCAGGGAAGGACATCCTTCCCAGTGATCCTATCCTCAAGTCCCTCTCCTCACCGAGATGGATGAGAAGGATGTATGCGCCCTTCATGGGACCAGTATCTAGGAGCCCGCTCAAAAGCATTTTCGTTCCCCCTTTGGTCATAGATAGAAGTGTCTGGATGCTTCTGTGTGCCAAGGACGGGGGCAAGCAGTCGCGAAAGGGCTAAGCATTAAATCTACCATCATCTTTTTAGGGCAGTCGCACGGTTTCGTGCAGGCCAAAGGAGTGCATAAAATGGCAGCAAAGGATTTGAACCCGTTCAAGATAGCGCAGAGGCAGTTACTCATCTCCATAAAGGCACTGGATTATCCTGAAGAAATATACGAGGCTCTTGCGGAGCCCATGAGGACGCTGGAAGTGAACCTCACCATTCGCATGGATGATGGAAACCTGAGGACATTCAAGGGATTCAGGTGTCAGTACAACGATGCGAGGGGCCCGTGCAAGGGGGGACTGAGGTTTCATCCTGAAGAGACCGCTGATACTGTGAAGGCACTTGCCGCCTGGATGACTTGGAAGTGCAGTGTGGTCAACATTCCCCTCGGAGGTGGGAAAGGGGGGATCATATGCAATCCGAAGGAGATGTCCCCCAGCGAGCTGGAGCGACTCAGCAGAGCTTACATCGATCAGGTCGGGAGAATACTGGGCCCGACGAAGGACGTTCCCGCTCCGGACGTCTACACGAATCCTCAGATAATGGCCTGGATGATGGATGAGTACAGCAAGTTGCAGGGGTATAACGTCCCAGGCGTCATAACGGGCAAACCGATTCCAGTGGGCGGCTCGGAGGGCAGAGGGGACGCCACAGCGAGGGGCTGCGTGTACACCACCCGAGAAGCGGCCAAGAAGCTCAACATGGATCTCAAGGGCGCAACGGTTGCCATACAG
>JBHIBK010000215.1:0-3656 GCA_046759065.1 Thermoplasmata archaeon
GTCCTCGCTGTCCGTCGTTATCGCCTCCGCGTAGCGCCCGCCGCTTCAGAAAGACATCTGTTGATGTCGAAACTGATAATAGCATCTAACGGCATTCGGTTCTTGATGAGAGCAGACAGCGTCCAGCGTCGAATGCCTGATGACCTCAGGAGCATGCTGGCTCGTGATGAAGATATTCTGGCGGTGATGCTTTTCGGAAGCGCCGCGAGGGGCGAGTCCTTCTCCGATATCGATCTCTGTCTCGTCCTGAGCGGGTCTCATGACAATCTCGGCATGTCAAGGAAGAGACTGGAATACCTGGCGTTGGCAGAAGACAGGTATGACATGCACATCTTCCAACAGTTGCCACTGCAGGTGAGGATGAGAGTCATCAGGGAGGGCGAGACCCTGATCGTCAAGGACGAGGATGCCCTCTATGACATCGCGTACCAGACGGTGAAGGAGTTCGAGCACTTCCGTAGGATTCAATCGGAGTATTTGGAGGGCGTTCATGCTTGACACGGACAGGATTCTCGCAAAACTGGACGAGCTGGATTCCCATCTGAAGGAGCTCGCTGAGATCTCTCCCGAGAGCCTGGAGGAGTACAAGACGATCGAGAAGAGGAGGGCCTGCGAGAAGCTCCTGCACATCGCCGTGGAGTGCGTGATCGACATCTGTGGCATAGTAGTCACCAACAGGAGGCTGGGCCTCCCCGACAGCGAGGAGGACCTCTTCAGGAAGCTGGAAGAGGGGAAGGTCATATCCAGCGATCTGGCGGGGAAATTGAGACTGATGAGAGGCTTCAGGAACATAATCGTGCACAGGTACGGCAGCGTGGATGACGAGCTCGTCTTCGAGACCCTGAGGAAAGGACCGGCAGACTTCGTGGATTTCAAGGGCGAGATTCTCGAATTCCTGAAAGGGGAGTGAGCTTCAGAGGACTGTCGCGCAGCCTCGTCCTGCGCCAGCGGACCTGCTTGTACGGTATGTCAGAGCGCGTCGGGCGGCAGAAGACTATGTTCACGACC
The DNA here is from genome assembly GCA_046759065.1 of Thermoplasmata archaeon. Classification (GTDB taxonomy): domain Archaea; phylum Thermoplasmatota; class Thermoplasmata; order RBG-16-68-12; family JAGMCJ01; genus JAGMCJ01. The sequence continues at coordinate 1,009 of JBHIBK010000215.1, forward strand.
TCGGGATAATCAGACCTCGTCCCAAGCATATCCACAGGGGGCGTTGTGTGAGAATCATTCTTGGGCTTCAGGGTTGGATTGGTTGATTCCGCAAGGTTCAAGGTGGGAGACATCCTCCCTTCTTGCCGATGCATCCGTTTGAAGGCAAGTTCGTGAGTGCAGATGCAGGCCTCTACAAGAAAGGAACCTACGTTGCCAATCTCGGGATCGCCATCGAGTTCTGCGACTACAAGGAATTCAGGCGGGAATACTTCCGAATTGTTGATGATCTTTCGGAAAAGTATGGTGCGATCTTCCTGAAGAACGTCATTAAAACGAGAGATGTTCTTCAGTTCTTGCCTGATCACAACGTGTCTGCCTTTGTCGTTGAGCTGACTGACGCGATGCTCTCATCCAAGTCGATATCGAGAATCCAGGCCGTGCACACAATCTTGCAGAATCCTGTTCGTTATCCCTGGAAGCGAAGTGAAATACCTGGAATTAAGTTCGTGGAACACCATCTCCAGAGTTACTATCCAGTCATAGCTGTCTATGAGTACTACTACCATGCAGGAACCGCTGAAGCTGTTGTCTTGGATGGTGTGACTGGCCACATGACACAAGCGTGGTTCGACGTTGCACGGAAGGCGAAAAACGGTCTGTTTGTCGTGCCACACGGGGATGAGACTCATCCTTGCATCTCGACATGCGACTTGGTTGTCATGGCGATCAAAGGGCAGGTTTATCCACTGAAGTTTGACAGTCTGAATGAGTTCTTGTCAGCACGTGTACGAGATGGCGTTGAGGTTCATTCCGATTTCGTGACGGACAACCTGATAGAGTTGATTAGGGCGAAGTTCAATCACGCTATCAAACCCGAGAAGTATTACCTCCATCCTCTATACCTAATAGACAGAGGCAAGGACGTCTCTGAGCGCATCATCCGAAACACCGATGTCTACGCACTAGCTCATGAGGAGGCTGAAAAGAACGGGGGATCCTGTTTTAACGTCAAGATTGAAGACCAGCTGGCGGTTCTACAGTCTGGAGATGTTGTGATATGTCTGACCGATGAGAGCGTCGAGAAGATGAGGGCCTTCGGGAGATTGAACCCACGGAGACGCATCGGCATATACAGTATTGAGGATTTTGTGCAACACATCGAGAAAGAGAAGTCGAACCACCCAGAATCGGTTGCAGAGCCTAACCCATGATAACCACTTGTGGAGAAATAAGATAGATGTTGACAAGAACAGCCCCCGGTGGGGTATGTTCTCATATTCATCATGAGCTGGTTCGCTTATAAGCCTTTCGTTCTGAAGATGCCAGATCGGGACTGTGGGCACTGGGATTCAAGTGCGAGTCTCCTAAAGGTCCACTAGTGGCAGAGTTGATGGAAGCTTGTAGCCGGCTTGGTGCATATTCATCCCGGAAGCATCCTCAGCTCCCTGAATGTTGAATGGATACGCCGATATCACCAAAGGACTTCTGGAAGCTCTCAGGTCCATTGACTTCAGGCATTCTCAATGATTGGGGGAATCTTCGCCTGGAGGCCCCTCAGTTCGGAATTGAGGCAGGATATCTCCCAACGAGTTTGCTCTTGTTCCTAGCCGCCCTCCAGCGTCGCCGCCGACAACCAAGTGTCCTCTCCGCTCCCGAACTCGCCCCCCAGGTCCTTCAAGTCCACAGCCTGCCCGTTGTCACACGGGAGAAAGCTTTAAAGAGTATGTTAAGTATACTTAACACAATGCAAGACTGGCAGAGACGACGGAAGATGCAGGGTCTTACGCAGGCCGAGCTCGCAGATCTCGTGGGGATTAGCCGCACGGCTCTCAGCCACATAGAGCGCGGGAAGTCGCAACCCTCCCGCAGCACGCAGGAGAACCTCCAGCGGGCGCTGAATCCGCTCCTGAACCACATTCGCTTCAGGTGCGGTGAAGGGGCCATGAGCGGTGCGGAGATCCTGCAGAGCGTCTCGGCAGAAAGGGGGCTTGCGTACGCCCTGACCCTGGACGTCCCCGCCTGGCTGCTCACCCGGTATCAGACGCCCGCCGTGGCCTGGGCCTACGTGCTCCGGTTGCGGGAGTGGGTGGACGCGCTCACCGAGCTCGGTATCCGCGAAGCGTCGGAAGCAGAGCGCGCGGACCTGATCCTGCTCCGCGGGACGGCCGAGATCATGGACGAGTCGACCGTGGTCCAGGGCCTCCGCATCGCTTCCGTTAAGCGGGTCATGGAGGACTGCGCGGAACTCTCCGGCCGCCACGCCCTCGACGCCGCCCGACTATTCCTCGCCCACCCGAGGGAGCGCCCCTCCCGTTTCAGACTGGATCCGGCAGCGGTCGTGAAGGTGTGGGAGGACGTCTTGTGGACGTGAATGTGGTCGTCAGGAGCATCTCCGACGCCCTCGGCGACAGGGTCCTCTTCATCGGCGGGGTCGCCGTCGAGGCCTACGTGTCCTATCGGAGGACTCATGACATAGACGTCGTCGTCCGGGAGAGGGACATGCACGTCCTCAAGAGCCTCATGAAGTCGACCGGGTTCCTCCACAGCCGAACGGCTCATCTGCGGAAGGACGTATTCAAGCACAGGGAGCGGGGCGAAGTGGATGCCTACACGGACCGCGTGGGGGATGTCGAGATGGACGAGCGGTTCTTCGAGCGGGCCAGGAG
>JBHIBK010000216.1:0-3642 GCA_046759065.1 Thermoplasmata archaeon
GGCTTCTTATTCCGGTCGGGGACATAGATGCACTGAGAAGCTCAATATTGAAGTTAGGCGAAGATCCGGCACGCGGGAGAGACATGGGCCTTCTGGCTCGAAAGAAGTGCGAGAGTGAGTTCGACGTTCAACAGACGTTGAGGGCTATTCGGCGAGTCTATGAGCAAGTCACATCCTGATCGATAGTCATGGAATCAATGACGGTTCTGCAATACCACCCGCTGTTCATTCCCTTTCTAGGTGGTGTCGAACTTAACATACTGGAGTTCTGCAGGCGTAGTAGATACTCCCATGTCGTCTTTACTGATCGATTGCCTGGCACTCCACACAGAGAAATCATTGACAACATAGAGATTGTACGTGTTGGGCCAAGTCGCGTGCGTCAATCAGAACAGCCGTATCCCGACGACTTAATCCTTGACTTGGTTCGCGAGATTCGAAAGATGATTGAGATTCGTTCGATGACCGCCGACGTATTCCACCTTCGCGCTAGTCATTTTAGTCCTCGGATGTTCGAAATGATGGACAGCTTACTTGGCCGCACCCTCTTCAAGAGATTTTCTGCCGCTACAAGAGGCCTCAGAATACCCTCAGTCACGACCTTTCATTCGGTGCCTTCGCACGGCTTGCCACCATGGCGAAAGGAGGCGTCTCGAATTACGAAGAGAGCGCGTTCCTCGTGGGAAGCCCTCGAGCGCTGGGTTTGCGAGACGACAGCGCATGTCATTTGTGTCGATTGGTACATGGTACGAGCGCTTGAAGAAATCGGTTTCAGAGGTCGCTGCGACGTTATATACAGTGGCATCGATACAGAAAGGTTCCGGCCTCTACCTGATAGCAGACTCCCCTCAGGGATTCCATCATCACTAGCCGAATCCATTGAAGACCTTGGAGAGTATGTTCTGTATGTCGGGCGACTTGATCGCCAGAAAGGAATCGATTTATTGCCTTCGCTCGCACGGCGGCTCCCCGATGAGTTAAGGCTGGTTGTAGCAGGAAAGGGCCGTTTAGCTGAGCGCGATTCAGATCTAGTTTGCTTGGGTCCTATAGGGCAAGACGCTCTTCCGTATCTATACAACCATGCCCTCGCCGTGGTAAATCCGGTAGCATGGCATGGCGTTGGGCGAACTACTATGGAGGCTATGGCGTGCGGCAAACCTGTCATCGTCTTCGATCCGAAGGCCAACAGGAAGCCACTTCGATACGGGGTCGACTCACTGTGCGCTGCGTCAGCTGACGAATTTGGAGAACTCGTAACAGAACTGAATGAAAACAGGGGATATTGTCGGGAGATCGGGGAAAAGGCGCTCGAAACCTCCAAGCAGTTTTCCGTAGATGCCCTTGTGCCTAAGGTGGATGAGATATACGCTAGGATTGCATCGTAAGGCGATTCACTCGCCGATCGTTATTCCTCGTGGGGCTGAGTTCCGTCCTAGCCGGTGCACTCTTTGGTGATGTGGGAATCCTTGCTCTCTCGGGCACCTTCGCCGTTGGATTTCTTCTACTCACGTTAGTCGTGCCCAGTCTTGGGCAAACGCCCGCATCAGTTCCTGTATCACTCGGTCTGGGCGTCGCGTTTTTCATGGTTCTATCCCTCTTTGTAAACGCAATAGGTCCGCCGCTTGGGATTGACAGACCCTTGGCAGAGCCCACCCCCGCCCTGGTTACAGCTGGTCTGCTCGTCATCCTCTATGGTGCCGCCGTGACAAGAAAGGGCGAGCGCAACAATCATGGACCGATCCGAGACAGTCTTCGCCGGATTTCATTCAGAACGGTCGTTAGCCTGATACTCGGTGCACTGCTCGTCCCCCTCGCGGTCTTCTCAGTTAAGTCCGTCGATTACCTAAACGATTCGTTCTTCTCCGAGCTTTCCGTGGCCCTGGTCCTGCTCTACATCCCTCTTGGATGGCTGGTCGGGCGTAAAGACAACTCGTTCTTGGCCCAAGTTGGGGTCCTGGTCTCCGCACCCTTGGCCCTGATTCTTCTCGTCTCTCAGCGCAGCGACATTGTGATGGGAGTGGACATGTCTTATGAACTGTGGATTGCAAACGAAGTTCTGTCGGTCGGGCATTGGCAGGCTGGAATTCTCTCTGAGCCGTACAACGTCACCGCAAGCCTGACAACTCTACCGTCGTGGCTCCACGCAACATATGGACTTGACGTTCTCGCATTCCTCAAAGTCTATTCGGCGGTACTATTCTCCTTCGTTCCTTTCGCGCTATTCCTGTATTTTCGCCGTTTTCTACCTCCAACAGTGAGCTTTTGGAGCGCCCTACTCCCCCTTGGGACCGTAGCCTTCTACGAATTGCCGCTGTTGGCGAGACAGGAAATCGCTATGCTCCTATTATCTGTCGTCCTAATCTTATGGACGCGGAAGAGGACGCTCGGAACATCTGTACTTCTACTTCTGTCCATTGGAGGCCTCATAGTCTCACACTACGCCACGGCCCTTATCTTCCTTATCGCCGCGCTAAGCGCTGGCCTTTTAACGGCCATTCTCAAGCCCGAGAACAATCACAACACCATGGAGACGCGCAGTGTTGCTCTACTCACAACGGTCCCTCTCGTTGGTCTTGTAGGCTTCTACCTTTGGTACGCCATCAGCACTGGTGCCGTCTGGACCAATATCGGTTCCGTTCTGCAGAATCTCGTTCGAACTGGTTTGCTCGAGGCCTCATCAAGCTACACGCTAAGCCTTGCAGCGGAGACACCTCCTGGTTGGCTGAGTGCGCTGACTCAAGTTGTAGCATTTGCAATCAGGGGTAGTATTCTCCTGGGAGTTCTTGGCTATCTCCTAGTATCGCGTGGGAAGCTGAGTTGGAGAGGGTCGTTCGCCCTGGTCATGGCTGGCATAGCAGGTATCGTTGCAACCCTCCCCTACCTCGCATGGCAAGCCTACACCTTTGAGCGTCTATACTTCCAAGCTCTAATCGTGCTTGCACCCTTCGCCTTCTTAGTTGGCAAGATTCTTCCTGAGAGATTAGCCGTCCCCCACTTTCGACGCTTTTGGACACCCATCGCAGTCGTAATGGTTTTCATGTTCATCCTCATCGGAACCAAAGTCCTGCCAGCCGCCATAGAAGGCTCCACGGGAACTGCGGTACAGTTCGATCTGTCAGGCCCGACGTATCAAAGATTCTACACCAGCGAGGAGGAAGTCTCTGCCGTTTCATTCCTATCTTCAATCAAGGCGTCACTGGTCTATGCGGACAGATATGGGGTGCTTCGACTGGTTGCTTATGGCGGTTACATAGACTTCGAACGATATCAGGCTTTTGGAGGGACAGGCGGGCTAGTCGGCGCGCCATTAGCTCTTCAACTCCGCGATGGAAGAGCCCCACCCCGCGGTTCCTACATTTATCTTCGGGCGGAGAACGTCATTCAGGGTGTTTGGCGATATGGGCCAACGACTGAGGATGTCATTCAGGCGCAAGACCTCTGGGCGACCCTGGAACCACGCTCGGTCCTAATCTTTCAAATAGGTCATTCCCAAGTCTGGAGAGTCACCTGAGGTCTCTCTTGTCATGTCCATGATTGGATCCCGACCTTTCAGCCCGCCCCGGAGCGTGATTCCATGGAGTTCGTCTGCTATACGAGAGCATTAAACCGGCGTGACCCACCCCTGGCGACGTTCCTCCAACT
>JBHIBK010000217.1:0-3629 GCA_046759065.1 Thermoplasmata archaeon
CCGTCCGTTCTCCGGGAGGTGGGCGACTATTATCGGCTGAGGGGTCGAGTGATTCCTTACGCGGTGGACACTAACCTCTTCCGCAGGCAGGACAGGTCTCGCGCGCGTGAGGCTTTTGGACTTCCTCAGGGAGCGACCATCGGCCTCTTCGTGGGTCGGCCCGAATACGCAAAGGGTTTTGATGTGTTCCTTGAAGTGGCTCGGTCTATGAGGGACGTTACCTTCTTGGTCTTGGGGCAATGCTCCCTCGCCGATCCGAACGTGCGGGTCCTCGAGCACATTCCCCATTCTCAGATGCCCTCCCTGTACTCATCCTCCGACTTCTTCTTCTTGCCCTCAAGATACGAAGGGTTTGGCCTTTCGACCCTCGAAGCCGTAGCCTGCGAAGTTCCCATTGTAGTGAGCGAGGCGGCATACCCCTTTGCCGAAGATCCATCCCACTTTGGGTATGTTGCAGGCAGTCTCGATCCCGCAGAGTTCGTGCAAGGCATTCGCGAGATTCTCCAACCAGACACGATTCATACGGCGCGCGAGACAGCTATCAAAGGATATTCCATTGACGCCTTTCGGAAGCGCTGGCGCGAGCTAGCCAACAGACTACTCGAACATCATGCATAGCGAACGAGGTGGGAAACAAGGCTTGCGGACACGCTTCCCTCGACCTCTGAAGGAGCAGATCCAGCGCGCTATGGTCCAGCGTGGTGAGGTATCGAGGGTAGGTCTATCGGGGTCTCTTGATACGTCTCGTCGGAGTGACGACACGGCCTCCAATCGCACAGGTGGCCAGCGGATTACAAGCCCGTAAGCGACCTTGGAGACGGAGTCAATGCCTATTCCGTTTCGTGAGCTGGTCCACAGAGTCAGGTCGTTTCGGGTTAACAAGCCACCGGCCTTCATCCTTGGAATCGGGAGCAACGGGCTCAGTTTTGTGAGGAGTCTCGGAGGACGGCGAATCCCGGTTGTGGCGTTGGACACCTGGAAAGATCCTGGAATGTACTCTCGATACTGCCTCGCCTCCGTGGTGCCGAGCGCCGAGGAGGATGAGGTGGGCCTCTTGAACCGTCTGGCAGAACTGGGTGAATCGGCATCCACCAGGGGAACCCTGATTCCAACGGCGGATTCCTTTGCTCTATTCGTTTCCAAGTACCGCGCGAAACTGTCGAAACACTACTACCTCAACATAGCGGAGTATGACGGGATGTTGACGGTGATGGACAGGCGCCTACAATACGAGTATGCACGGACCCAAGGCTTGGAGACTCCTCGGACTCTGTTCCCAAGCGATCTCGCCATTGAGGACATTGCACGGGAAATGGACTATCCCTGCATCATCAAGCCGTCCTATTCTCACCTCTGGTGGACATATGGAGGGAACAGGTGGGGGAAGCTTGCGGAGGCCCGTTCGGCCGAAGAACTGATCGACGTCTATTCGGAGATGAAGAAGAGCGGGCTCGACTTCATGGTCCAAGAGGAGATCGCGGGAGAGGATGATCAACTCTACGGTTTGAACACCTACCTGGACCGAGCCTCGAAGCCCAAGGCCATCTTCACGAAACGCAAGTTGCGTCAGTATCCAAGGTACTTCGGCAGCGGATCCATCTTCGTTGGGGTTTGGATACCGGAGGTGGCAGAGTTAGGATTGAAACTTCTGCGCGGTCTGAAGTTTCGAGGGAATGCGCATGTAGAATTCAAGCGAGATCCCCGTGATGGGGCCCTAAAGCTGATGGAGATGAACGCAAGAAGTAGTGCCGCAACCCACCACGCCGTTGTGAGCGGGGTGGATATTCCCCACATCACGTATCAGGATTCGATCGGCCAGGGGGTAGAGGAGGGGCTGACCTTCCGCGAGGGCGTGAGGTGGATAGATCTCGCCAAGGATCTTGGGTCCTTTCGCGCATATCACCGCGCCGGTGACATAGATCTGGGTCTCTGGCTGAGGTCCTTGAGGGGAGAACGGTGCTTCGCGTTTTTCGCATGGGACGATCCATCGCCAGCCTGGCTTGGACTCTGGGAAGCTGCTCGAGCAGAGTTCGGAAGAGCGCGTTAGGTGTCTCACTAGTCCCTGCCAATTGCGGGTTACAGGGATCCCCTTCTGGGCTGGGGGGGCTACTCCATATTTAAGCCAGCGAGGCTATAAAAATAAATACCGCATTCAACATTTGCTGCGGCGGGGGTGGAGGAAGTCAGTTTCGACGCGGTTGCTCATCTCTATGACGAGATTCGAGTGCTGCCATCACAGGTGATGGAATCTGTGATCGATATTCTCTCCCAAGGGTTATCGGAGAGCGAGAGTGTGCTGGAGGTTGGCGAGGGGGCCGGGAGACCATCCCCTCACCACCAAGAGCGGGAGATCAACGTCCTGGGTGTTGACAAATCGCCTGGCGGGTTGGCCAGAGGATCGGATAAGGGACTGAGAAATACCCTTCTTGCTGACTCCCTTCACGTGCCATTCGGAGACAGATCGACAGATTCCACCTTCACCGTTCACACCCTCGCATTCGTCGAGCATCGAGGACTGGAGAGGAGCCCTGGCTGCTCGAGCGGGACATAGGCGATCTCGCTGCGCTCCACTCTTGACGCCGAAACCATAAATGAACGAAGCAAGGAGATTGGGACGGAATTTCGGCACGATCGCATCTGCTCAGCTGTTTACCCAGATTCTCACCCTGGTCGTGTCTCTCGTCGTTGCGCGAAGCCTGGGCGTTGAACAATATGGTATCTTTGTTTTCGGTCTCGCCTTCCCGAGCTGGTTCTTACTGTTCGCGCTTCTGGGATTGGACGCCGTCCTAACCATCGACGTTGCCGCCGACAGGTCAAAGGCCGGTTCATACCTCACGGCAGTGGCGCTACTGCGCATTCCTCTCGTCCTCATCGCCACGCTCAGCCTCTGGATCTTTGTCCAGCTCGTCCTGTCGGATCCGTTTGCCCGGACCGTCACGATGATCCTGGGAGTTTCGAGCCTCCTAGCCACCTATGCTGGTACCTTCAGATCGGTATTCCGTGCGTTTGAGCGGATGGAGTTTGGAGCGCTGGTCACGGTCATCGAGCGTTCTGTAACGACCGCTGGGGTTGTGATCCTCGTCTTGTTAGGATACGGGCTGCTGGAAGTAGCGTGGGTGTTCCTCCTTGGCAGTGTCGTAAACCTGATTCTGTTGGTCTTCATCACAAGGAGGAGGTTCGTCTGGTTTGAACGTCAAGTGGACCTATCGACGGCAGGGAGGATACTCCGGAAGGCCGTCCCTTTCGCCCTTGCAGCCGTGGTCGGCACTCTATTGTATTCGAGCGGACCCGTCCTGCTAACGATCATGCAGGACCCCATCGGAACGGGGCAGTTCAACGCGGCGTTCGCACTCACACTCGCAGTGCATTCCCCTCTGACCATCTACGCCACTGTCGCCCTTCCGATGCTGTCCCGCGTGCATCGGGACAGGCCAGAGTTCCTGCCTTCGGCGATCCAACGCGCTCAGAGGCTCTTCTTCATCGTCGGAATGCCAATATCGCTAGGTGGATGGTTCTATGCCAACGAAATCATGGTGTTGTTCTACGGGGAGGCCTTTCAGGTATCTGCCCGAAGCTTTGAAGTCCTAATCTTCGCCGTGGCCATCTCGACCGCCGCAGTCGGGACTGGT
>JBHIBK010000218.1:0-3628 GCA_046759065.1 Thermoplasmata archaeon
TCGTCCTCGAGTCCTTCGGATCGGTCGTCATACTGACGAGACCCTTCTTCCTGAGCTCCTTGATGTGATGGTTTATCGTCGCCTTGTGGATCCCAAGTTTCTTGGAGAGCTCTGTCTGGGTCATCGGGCGGCCGCTGTTGATGAGGAACGAGAGCGTCTCCTTCTGTCTCGGCGTGAGAGCATCCGAGTACTCTATCTGGAGGAGGGGAAGCGGGAACTCCATGAGCGTGTCGTCGTGCACGTAAGTCGTGGGAACGCCCTCGAGCACGCAGGCCAGAAGGGCGCCGCTGCTCATCAGCCTGGTCCCGCCTCCGATGTTGAACTTGGCGATCGTGTTCCCCTCGTTCCTTTCCCTCCGAATGTCATCGCGGATTCTCTTCGCGATCTCGATGAGATCGAACGCATCCCTCAGCTCAACAGACCGCGCAGGTAGGTCCCTCTCGTTGCAGTATCGCACGACTTCATCGCGGGCCCTCTTGCTCCTCTCGTGGTCGCTGTGGTAGAGAATGACCTTCTCCAAGCCCTCTGTCGACTTGATCGAGGGAATGAGGGAAGCGGGCCGCCATCCGAGGGTTCCAAACAACGTCGCCATATTGTCCACCAAAGTCATCTTGATGTATTTGAAACTTTATATTCTTCGTGAAACGATATGATTTCTTTTCATACGGTCTAACGCAACCTTGATATCGAACGCGCTCGTAATCCGTGTTGAAATGAGCAGTGAGAAGCCTCTTCACATCTTCTTCGATGCCGAAGGGACGCTGTACCACCCGCGCAATGGGAAGACGAGTAGGGACTTCTGGTCCAATGGGGAAAGGACCGTGAAGAGGGCCAAGGAATACTTCGAACTTGACCCAGAGGTCCCCGCTCTGCTACGAGCGCTCCGGAATCGAGGACACAGGCTCCACATCCTCTCGAGGAACGTCAAGGACGTGCTTCGTCCGCTCGTTTCGCACTTCAACATCGGACCATACTTCGACAGTGTCGCGATCGAGGACAACAAGGCGAAGTACCTCGTCGAGTTCAAGCACAGGGAAGGGCTGGAGAAGGAGCACATCGTCATGATCGGGGACACCTGGAGTCTTGACGTGCGTCCCGTCCAGCGCCAGGGCATTCGGGCCATCCTCCTCGACCGCGAGGGGAAATCCACCGTGGCAAACAGGATAGGCGACCTGGGAGATGTCCTTCGACTCTCGGAGGATGCGCTGGAAAGTCAGCCTCCTCTTGAGACGGTTTGCAGATGACCTCTTCTCTTTTCGATACGTTTTGAGCCATGATGATCGCGCTATCTATTGAGGTGATAGAACGACAAGGTCGAAGATGAAGAAGGGCAAGACGTTACCGAGCGGGGAGCTCAAGGACATGATGCTGAACTCGCTCGTTGCGAAGGGAATCCTGGACAGTGAGCTCGGCGAGGCTCTGCTCCTCCAGATGTTCGGCGGGGTGAGCCGGCGCATCGGGGACTTCAGGCTTCGCGGGTCCCTGAACATCGGGGTCATCAACCCTGGTCTCCCGCTGAGGTGCTTCCTCCGCTCGCTAGCCGATAGGCTCGCGATGTGCATGTTCAACGATCTCGGGCGGGGATTGCTGGCACCTGACGAGTATGAGCTCTCTCACTTGAACATACCCGTTGACGGCATCACGATCGTGGACGGGATTGCGGACGAGCCGTCTATAGACTTCGCTATAAAGATGGCGCGCGAGCTCAGTCTTCCCGATGCCGGGGGAGATGAGACCTCATTGCTGATCATAATCGACACCTTCGACCTCGAGGGCTACGAGTATGGTGAGGGCCTGGGGTTCATGGGGATTCCCAGCGCGCTGCTCAAGCACTTCGATTACATCCACATCGGTGAGGCGGAGAATGTGCCGAGACTGGCGGACGGTTTCTTCAGGATGTACTCCGAGCGGGACCCTGACGAGCAGGAGCCAGTTCTGGGGGATTCGGACCTCGACAGGCTCGAGGAATATGTGTTCCGCTCGCAGTACTCGCTCGAGCCGCGCATCTCAGAGAGGCTTCTCAGGAAGGTGAGGAGATCCATCATCCACATGTCCAACAGTGAATCGGGGGAACACCGCGGGTTCTGTCGACCCTCCCACTTCGGCTCGATTGTGAGGTTCGCCGAGGCAGGCGCGCGAATGAGGCACTCTCCTGAAGTGAACGACGGTGACGTTGAGAAGGCGATCGCCCTCGTGAAGGGCTGGCTGTCGAAGTTCGATGAGTGCCCAGAGCACGAGTTGCGAAGAAAGCTCAGGATTGGAGGGGGTGGACACTCACCCTTGCAGAGGATAGAGCCTCGGTACAGGCTCGGGGACGTCATCCTCCCAGAGGAGGTGAAGAGCGACATCCTGACCGCTATCGCGGAAGTCAGATGCAGGGAGACGATCTACGAGAAGTGGGGAGCGAGCGAGACGCTGGAGAGACACTCCGGGACGTCGATTCTGCTCACTGGCCCGTCCGGCACGGGGAAGACGATGACTGCAGAGGCCATCGCCAGTCATCTCGGCAGGAAGCTTCTGGCGGTCAGCCTGGCCGGTCTTACGAGCTGCTACATCGGAGAGACGATGAGAAACGTCCAGCGTGTGTTCGAGGCGGCGGAGAAAGGCGACGTTCTTCTTTTCGACGAGGCGGACGCGCTATTCTCGAATCGCATCCCCGTGTTCGACTCGACGGACGCGCTCCTCAACAGGGACACGTCGTTCCTGCTCTCGATGATCGAGAACCAGAAGGGAGTGACGATACTGACGAGCAATCTGCCAATGAACATGGACATGGGGTTGGAGAGGAGGATCGACACGGTGATACACTTCCCGCGACCTCCGCCCGAGCAGCAGGCCGAGATTTTCAGCAGGCTGATGCCTGGCGGGGCGCCAGTCGAGAGGATAGACTACCAGAGGATAGCGGCGAAGTACCCTCTTTGCGGCGGGAGCATAGTCAACGTGGTGAAGCGCCTTCTGAGGACGGCCGCACTCAGGGAGAGCCTCAACATGGACCCGACGATAAGGCCGCACGATGTCGAGCGGGTGGCTCGAACCGAGTTCCGCAAGAGCGATGACATGGGATGCGTTCCCGCCGAGGAGGTCCCGGGCTATTCCTGACCGCAGGGGATAAATCGGACCTGGCGTATGGGGCTACGATGATTCCCGCTGAGAAGATGGAGAGGATTCGCGAGTACGCGTTGCACATGGACTGGGACGTCGCCTTTGGCGGGAAGTCAAAGGGCAACAGGCACCTGGAGAGGACGGTGAAGATCGCCCTCTCCCTCTCCAATGAGAAGGATGTCAGGGAAGACATAGTCGCGGCGGGAGCGTGGCTTCACGATGTCGGTCTGCATCTCGGGAACAAGGGTCACTGCTTCAGCGGTGCGCGGTTCGTACGCGGGTTCCTGGGGGAGCTCGAGCTGGATGAGGAGATCGAACGCATAGCGCACTGTATCGAGGCCCACGATGGTGAGGTCCCCGCCAGAACGCTCGAGGCGAAGATGGTTCATGACGCAGACACGCTGGACAAGACGGGCCCGCTCGGGTTCCTAAGGCACACATGGAAGATGGCGAACATCACTGACTACGATTCAGCCAAGCTGGCGGAGGAGGTGAAGAACCATCTGCCAGAGCGATTGCAGAAGAT
>JBHIBK010000219.1:0-3604 GCA_046759065.1 Thermoplasmata archaeon
GAAAAGGCTCCCTACCTGGCCGTCGCGCGCGTCGGGAACAAGGACATCGCTTTCGCCCAGCGGGGAAAGGCGAAGAAGGAGCTCCTCATAGGGTTCCAGCACTACCATGACCCTGACGCGAGGCTCCTGGCGGTGGCGGACATCGCGCAAAAGAACAGGCTGTTCATCTTCTCCACGAAGGAAAGGATGGTCTGCACCGGGACCTCGGGGCAGCCGCCAAAGCAGTACGTGAGGGAGGTCATCGCGCGGATGAAGTACCCTTTCCAGAAGTCGAAGGGTGGCTACGTTTCGATTCATTCAGGTGACCGGACCCTTCTCGAGGTCCACTGGATTCCCGCCAAGATCTCGTTCAAGGTCTCCCGCCAGAGGTCAAGCGCCAAGAGGAACATCGCGAGCATCATACTCAACAGGATGCTCCGCCCGAAGAACGTCGATGTGCTGGATGTGAGAGTCCATCCCGGTTTCAGCCATGCCGAGGGTGGGGAGGACTGCCCGCTCAACACCCGCATGAAGGTGAATCTGGGTACGAGGGACAGCTACGTCCTCGGGCAGATCTCGGACAGAGAGGTCATCGACATGCACCTCGAGGACGTGAGAGAGAGGTCGGTGGACTGTAGGATCTTCGCGGTCGGGATGACCTGCTATGACGATGACTCGGAAGCCTTCATCGAATCCCTCAGACCGACCAGGGTCGAGCGGGAGGCGCTGAGGGCCCTTCTGGACAACCTCGGCGAGAACGTCATCCTAGACGAGGCGTCCCCCGCCAAGGTCCTGGACATGTACTGGCAGGAGGCGGGTCTGGAATCGCTCAAGGCCGTGCTCGGGGATGAGGACGCCGCCAACGAGTTCTACGAGAGGTCACTATCCTCGCAGGAGTCGCCGTCACAGTTCGTGCGGGAAGCCTTCCAGTCAGCGCAAAAGGAGAGGATCCTGTCAGACCTTCCGGAGTACAGGAAGTTGCCTGCGGTCGCCAGGTTCTGCGATCGTATCGCGCGAATCTACAGGACGGGTGGTCCAGCGGCGGCAGCGATGGAGGTGCGGAGAGACACCTCGAGGGCAAAGGCCTTCAAGGCACTGGAGTACGCGTTCCTCCTCGCCCTCGACGAGAGAGGGTTTGACTGGCGGTATACGGATGACGAGCGGGGGTTCGGCATTCACCTGAAGTCGCTTGCAGAGGCCTTGCTCAACGCCAAGCCCGAGGGATATGACGCATCGCTGAAGAGTCTGATGACCGCGAGCGGGCATTCTTTCTAATCATCTGAGAATGAAGCCTGGGAGCGGACTGGAACCGGAAATACAAAAGCCCTACCAAAAAGAATATGTGCCACGGTCTCCCAATGTCACATGGAGGTCGTGAATGGCTATTATCGGTCCGCCCGTCTTCCTCATCTTCCCTTTCTCAGTCGCATTTCCCGTGCTCCTTGGGACGTGGGCGATCAGCAGATACGGGAAGGATAGGTTCATGGTTGCCATTGGAGCCTTGGCCATCTTGATTGGATTTGCTCTGGGCATTATGAACGTCATTGTGATTTCGGAGTATTGGTTCTATTATTCCGGAGCGCCCGAGAGGACGCTGTTCGTTACGGCAATGATGGAACTCCTTTTCGTTCCCCTGATAATCTTTGGCGGACTTAGGGTCAGAGGAGACATGGTGAGGAGCGAGGACTGGAAACGGAGTGCAAAGTGGCTTTCGGCCACCATCGCAGCAGTACTCATTGTCACCGTGGTTGGAGGGAGTATGATGCCCATAACCAAGATAAAGTGTCAATACGGCTTTGACATCCGCATCTCTGTCAATGTAACAGGCTCATACTACGTGTACCTGCCAGTGCCCCTTCTGGGAGCTTGGAACTCAACAGCTGTCTCTGAGATAGTCTATGATCTTCAGTTTGTCGATGGCGATGGGGACTTCTCAGTCATCGACACTGTGTATGGTCCAGCACTGAGAGTTACGTCAACAGACGCTGTGATTCTGGAAACCAGGGGGGAAAGCGAGTCCGCGTCATTCTATCGGATGTCCTTGAGAAATACATCGCACATGGCATACGGAGAGTACTTCTGGGTGTTCACCAACAAGTCCTTCAATGAACCCATATCCATTGAGATTGACGGCTTTGACAGATGCGTTTGCGCGTCCACGAACTTCCATCTCACCGCCGAGGTAGATGAGAATGGTTGGTGGAGCTACGAGGGAATCCTCTATGGCGTAGTCTGCTAGGACTGGAAGTTATGGATTCGCAGGTAGCCCCTCCCAAGATTCGGGTTCGAGACCTCCGAGGCTACACGCGGGCCTCTGGCGCCAAAGCGATCAGGACGCGTAGAACACCGCGACCGTGTTGGCCCAGCGGAACATGTCGGTGTTCCCACCGCCAACGCTCAAGTAGCCATTCACGTAGAACGTGTATGTTCCCGCGGTCACGGATTGGTACATGCGCCACGGCCTTGAAGAGCATTTCCTCGGCCCACAGGACAATAGCAAAGGGAGAACCTCGCAGGAGTCATTCCACCTCAGCATCCACAACGACGTGGTAGATGTTCGGAGAATAGGATTTGACCCTTCTAGTTGCGAGAACGTGCACGCTGCGTCCCTCTTTGCACCCCGCCGATTTCACGGCCTCCATCGGGCGGGTCGAGCACTCCTCCCTGTGGCACGCCTCGTGATAGTGAATGATGCCCTTCTCGCCGACCACTCTCATCGCCTTTTCCAAGTACTCCTCCCCCCAAAGGTAGCCCATAATCACCCTGTCAGCAACCCCTTCAGGCGCAACGTCCCTGCAGTCACCGAGGAGCGGCTTGACCGTATCGACTCGATTCAACCGGATGTTCTCCTCTAGATATCCGTATGCAGTTGGATTGATCTCACAGGCATAGACCTTTCTCGGCTCGGAGTGAACGGCTATGGGAACGGAGAAGTATCCAATGCCCGCGAACATGTCCACGACTATCTCATCAGGCCGACAGATCCTTGCCATCCTCACCCGCTCGTCTATGTTCCCGGAGGAGAACATGACCTTCGTGACATCCAGCTTGAAGAGAACGCCGTTCTCCCTGTGAACGGTGGTGGTCTCCTCGCCCAGTATCAGTCTGAGGTCCGGCTCCCTGAACTCCCCGCCAATGCCGCCCACGTCCTCGAGGACGGACTTCGCTCCGAGGACCTTCGCGTAGCCATTGGCTATCGCCTCTTCGTACTCTCCGAGAGAAGGGTCGAGCTTGAGTATCAGAACGTCCCCGATGAGCTCCCACCTCCGCGGGAGTCTCTCTTTGGTGGGACTCGGGATGTCGAGACCGCGCCCGATGATGCTGAACGGGGTCTCCTGTTCCTTGTTGAGCGGAACGAAAGGCGCGTCCACAATCTCCCCTGGCAGGTCGGGAAGCTCAACGTCCGTGTTCAGGAGAGGGATCAGCACGGCGCCCTCCCGCTCGACTATCCTCCTCGTACTGTCCACTGCTCCGATCTCCCGCAGGAACAACCTGGTTTCCTCCGCCGCCTCCCGAGCCACCTGAAGTACCCGCACAACACGTGAATCGGGATTCCCTGATATAGGGTTGCCGTCGGAATGGCACACTCATGAGAAGACGTTGATCCTGCCATGGCGAGCACTCG
>JBHIBK010000220.1:0-3569 GCA_046759065.1 Thermoplasmata archaeon
TGAGCAGGGCATGGGGGCCGGAGCCGAGATCCTGCAGAAAGCCGCGCAATCCGGGCTGAGAGTGACCGAAGCCCCTGTATCCATCCGCTACGGGGCCGGAGACACCTCGACCCACCAACCGGTCTACCACGGACTGGACGTCTTGGGGAGCACCCTCAAGCATCTCTCCGTTAGGCACCCCCTGCTCTTCTATGGCCTTCCAGCGATAGTGTTCATAGCTTTGGGCGTTTTTTTTGGAGTCTGGGCGTTGCAGATCTACGCCGCCACAACTCAACTGATAACCAACATAGCTCTGGTTTCGTTGACCTCCATGATAGTAGGCCTGATACTCGGCACAACTGCGGTGATCTTGTTCACTCTCGTCACCGTCCTCAGGGAGAGATAGGGCTCCATCTTCAGAGACCTTGACGGATCAACAAAGTGTCCTATCGACGAAGAATGTCTAGTCCCGAGGGCAGAGTCTCCGTCCACATAAGAGGTGTCAACCGTGGGTGCTCGACCGGATCAGCAAGGCCATCCCTCCGCTGCATTTGCCCATCGAGATGTGCTGAATCCCCATGACTGGGTCCTCGATTCTCTTCGTGACCACGAATAGATACGGCGAGATACCCGGGGGCATCGAGAGCTTCCTCTCATCCACAACGACTTGGATGGCCAGCAGGGGGATGGAACCCCTAGTGGTCCACGCCGCACTATCCAGCCCTCGTCTGGTCAAGGTCAGCGGCCCCTTCTCTCCCCCATCCACTCCCACCTCCATCTCACGCGTTGTCTCCCTTCCGCTACCTGTCCACCTCTTTGTTATGTCTATCCTGGCCTCCCTCTGCACGATTGCCGCAACGAGGGCGGGCAGGCTCCGACGAGCTTCGTTGGTGCACGGTCAGGACCTTTCCTTCGCGGGCCTCGCCTCGGTAGCCGTCGGCTATCTCCTAAGGGTACCTATTGTCCTTCACTACCACGGGCCTCACATTTACCTCATCACAGATCGGCCCCTCTTCAGAGCGTTAGAAATCTTGATAAATCGGCTCGTGACCCGAGCCGCCGACCTAGTGGTAATCACTGACAGCCTGTCCCAATCCTATCTCGAAAGGATCGGAACAAACAGGAGGAAGATAGTCAGGATACCCAACGCAACCTCGTTTCTGTTTGGGAGTCCTACACCGGCTCGTGCAGATTTCAGGGTAGTTCATGTGGGTCGCCTTTCGCCGAAGAAGAATCTAGGGGTTCTCTTGAAGGCCTTCCATCTGGCTTCCGATGCAATCGGAGAAGGGGCGAAATTGCTGGTCGTTGGAGATGGCCCGTGTCTGGGGCGCCTTAAAGCCTTGGCGCATCGACTCGGGATAGAGGACAAGACAGTGTTCCTTGGGCCACGCTGGGATGTACTCCATATCTTGTCGGAGGTGGACGTGTTCGTGCTGCCTTCACTCATCGAGGGTTCCCCTCTGAGCGTCCTTGAGGCGATGGCGGCAGGGGTCCCGGTGGTTGCTTCAGACGTTCCCGGTGTGAGAGAGATCATCTCCCACGACATCAACGGCGTGTTGGTGCCCCCAACGAGCGTAGATGGCTTCGCCAGGGCCATAACGATGGTATACAGAGATCCAGCAAAGGCCGAAGCGCTCTCGCAGGCCGCACGAGAACACATCGAGAGGTTCCATGACCCAGAGGTCGTCTTCCCGAAGCTCTTGGAAGTATATCGTAGGGCCGTCAAGGCTAAAGCCCTGCGACATCCAGCGTAGCATGTGAGCAAGGAACTAGGTTGAACCGCTCTCAGCGCGACGCAGTGTCTCTGCAAGAAGCCCGAGAGTGTGCTGATCTTGCCCTGGATTGGCTCGCGAACAGCGGGATGCGAACTTCAAAGGGAGGTTACAGGAGCGAGTTCGATCCACTCACTGGAAGATATCTCTCCTGGGGAGGGGGAGAAGACTGCACCAGCTGCACCGCGGGGGCCATCCTCGCCTTTCTGAGAGCCAGAAGGCACATCGACAGAGCCCTTGAGTCGGGTGAACATCTCCTAGATCTCGCCCTCAACGAGCCGCCAGGAGCCTCCACGGGAGCGATACCGATGGGGGAGCGAGCGCCGGCTGTCGACTCATACTTCATGGCGGTGGCCATACAAGCCCTGCTGGCTCTCCACCACGAGACCGGAGAGGAAGACTACCTCCGAGCAGCTAGGAAGGCGGGGGAGTACGTCGTATCCAGGCTTGTTGACGATGCGGGAGGCATTACCGCCTATTCATCACCACTTCCCAGCATAAGGGCTACCATCTACCGTCTTCACACTCTGACGGAGGTCTGGCTGGGAGAATACGTCAAGGCCTTCAGGTTGCTCTACCTAGAGAAGAAGGTCAGACGCTGGCTAGCGGCATCAGAGGAGCTTGCGGACTGGCTGGTCTCCGTGCAGAACCATGACGGCTCCTTCTTCAAGGCCAGACTCGGGGTTCTGGGAAGAGTGTTTGTGACGCTGGAGACCCGAGATCCATGTGTCCTCGTGACTGGCTGGGACCGGAGAACCCATGCCACGAGCCAGACGACAGCTCTCGAGGCTCTTGTACTGTCCGACAGACATCGCAGAGCAAGGGCCGTCAGTCGCTTCCTCGCCAGCCGCCTCTGCTCGTGCGGACTGCTGCATGAAACCCTGTCCAAACATGACCAGACCAAACTATCCTCACCGGACGTAATGCCCTCAGCTCAGTATGGCTTGTTGCTGATGAAGTTTCCGCACCTTCACGCCAACGCTCTGAGGCTCACAACCCATTTGGCGAGAGGATTGGTCTCATGCCAAGCCAGAAATGGTGATGTGAACGAACGAGGAGGAATCAGAGGGTTGCCCACGCATCGAACTCGAGGAAACTCGTTGTTCGTGTGGGACACAGCTTACGCGTCGATGTTCCTCAGCGGATGGCTAGAGAATCGGTCCGATAGTACGATGAAAAAGGCTAGGTAATCTCCTCTCAGAAACTATGGGAGGAAATCACTACGGAGAGCCAGTGTAGTACAAAGAGGTTGCCTCGCGAGGAATCCGTCTGGCCTATCAGAAACCTAGACAGGAATGTCGGAGACAAGGTGGAGCAGCCTTTTCTCCGATACTTCGGACACGACTGGTCTGATCTTCTGGGGGAGTGTGTTCCGATGGACCTCCTGAACCTTCACCTCGACCCCGTCTAGCAGCAGATCCGTGCATCGCGTGTGGATCTCCTCTAGCGTCGTCTCCGTGTGGAATCGGCCCCTTACATACTCCACAACTGCCTTGTCAAGGCTTCGTTGAGTGAACCTGTAGATGGCAACCCCCCTGACGGCGTTCAGTCGGGACGTGATCTGCCGGGGAGTCAGAATCCGACCCGTTGGCAATACTACGAGGTCGTCCGTCCTGCCCTCCACGAAGGAGAGGAGCGGCAGGCCTCTACCGCAGGGGCACGGCTCGCAGGAAGGGACTCCCACATCCTTGAGCTGATACCTTATCAGGGGCATAGCCCGGTTGGACAGGTCTGTCACGACCATCTCCGCCGGCTCATCGCACTCCACTTGGTCTCCATCCCTGAGGTACTCGATGGCGATGTGGTCGGAATGAATGT
>JBHIBK010000221.1:0-3548 GCA_046759065.1 Thermoplasmata archaeon
AGTTTCTCCGGACGAAGTCATCAACATATTAGGTTAGGTTGCTGCGGCGAACCGCTCGCCCGAAGCCCCAGAGCCTCTCCTATGGTCCAACGAGTTCCTTCAGGGCAGACGTCATCGACTGACCTCTCACTAATCTGCCAGGATGCACCCTGACGAATGAAGATGAAGCCTTCTCCTCTTGGCTAGCCCTTGACGGCCCCGGCTACGATGCCCCTCACGTAGTACCTCTGGAGCAACACGTAGATGAGAACAGGAACGGCCATCACGAGTATGGAAGCGGCGGAAACCAGGCTCCAGTCTATGAAGTATCTTCCCTTGATTATGGGTATGGCCTGCGGGGCCACCAGCTTGTCAGGGGAGAAGAGGAGGACCAGAGGGAAAAAGAAATCGTTCCAGACCCACACGAACTGAAGGGCGGTTACCGAGGCCAGAGCGGGCAGGGACATCGGAAGAACTATCCTGAAGAATATCTGGAGATCCGAGGCACCGTCCATCTTGGCGGCTTCCTCCACCTCCACGGGAAGGACGGAGAAGAAGTTTCTGAGAAAGAGGATTATCCATGGGAGACCGAACGCCGAGTGCACCAGTATCAGGCCTAGGTAAGTGTCCCAGAGGTTGAGGCTGACAGCTATCTGAAAGAGAGGTACGATGACCATCTGTTGAGGGATCGTCATCAGAAGAACTATGGCTAGAAACAGGAGGTCCCTTGTGGGAAACCTGAACCTCGCGAAGGAGTAGGCCGCCAAAGAGGCTACGAAGATGGGTATCACCGTTGCGGGTATCGCCACGATGAGAGAGTTCCTCACCCCGGTGCTGAGGGGGGCCGACGTGTGGTTCCATGCTGACACGTAGCTTTCTAGAGTGGGGTTGAACTCTTCGAGATTCCACCAACCGTTCACGACTTCGTCATACGGTCTGATCGAGGCCATAAACACTCCGAAGAAGGGCACGATCCAGACAAGAGCCACGGACCACGCGACAACGTGAACGATGACGGTGGACCTCCGTAGCTTCATTGTTTCACCATGCTCCTCACCATGTACGCCGCGAACCCGAATATCATGAGTGTGAGGAGAGTTGCTATGGCCGAAGCGGTCCCGAAATCTGGTGGGAGCTTGAAGAATGCGTCAATGTATACGAGGAAGGCCAAGACACTCGTGGAGCCTCCCGGTCCCCCGAAGGTCGCGGCGTAAACTATGTCGAATATTTTCATTATCCAAAGGAGGGTCATGGTCACTACCACGACATGGGCAGGTCTGAGCATCGGGATGGTGATGTGCCAGAACATCCTGACTCTTGACGCTCCATCTATTCTGGCAGCTTCATACAGTTCTGCCGGAATGCCCTCCAGTCCCGCTGAGTACACTATCATCGAGAACCCCGTCCAAATCCACACCGTGCCTAGTATGAGGGAGATCAGAGAGGTATCTGGGAAGGCAGTGAAGGTCTTCGCCATGTCGCCGAGGCCGATCATTCGGAGTGCCCCGTTTACGATCCCCGCGTCGGAGTCGTAGATAAAGCGAAGGAGCATTCCGCCGACGATCATCGGGATAACCATCCCCAAGAAAATAATGGACTTTACTACGAAGCCGCCCCTGACGTCCCTGAGTAGGACGGCTAGGAGAAGACCGAGAACAAGTGACAGTGGGAGGTGAATCGCTATCCATAACCCATTGTGAACTAGAGCTCCCATTGGAGGTCCTTGAAGGAGCCTGTCGACATTCAGAAATCCCCGCCTGCCGAAGACCTCCAAATAGTTAGACAGTCCCGCAAAGTCCCCAATAGTGCGGCCTTCGAAGGAAAAGAAGCTCAGGTAAACAGTGTTCAGTGTGGGATAGAACACGAACACGAACAGCAGAACCAGAGAAGGAATAAGAAAAAGGAGGGGGGTTCTGTACCGGGCGGGCGTTCGTCCGTCCCCTCGGTTCAGTCAGCCTATCACGGTGCCACGTCTTCTAGGGCTTGAAGAACGTCGTCCAACGCGCCTGGGTCCACCCACAGAAGCTTGAGCTGGTCCCAGAAGGTGGCCTGGAATTCGCCACCAATGGCGTCGTCCAAGTCGGTGACGACCTGCACCGTCGCCAGAAAGTCTACCACTTCTTTGTCCGCTGCGGAGTATGCATCAGCCGGGACATCGGTGTTTGTTGCCAGGAATCCTCCGGCCCTGACCATTATCTCTTGGGCGTCCGCTCCAGAGAGATACTCTAGGAGCTCCTTGGCCTGATCTATGTTCTCACTGAAGGCAGGTACTACTGCCCAGTCGCCGCCTCCCGCTGTCCCTGTGGTTCCAGGGAAGGCGAAGAAGCCCAGATCGGCCAAGTCCTCGACCTGTGGCATGGTGGTCATCCAGTTGCCCATGAAGTAGATGCCGTATTCCTCGTTCCAAAGTTTTGCAATCTGTCCTGTCCACTCATCTGGGACGCTGAAGTAGCCGGCTTCGAGCAACTCCACCAAGTCTTCGAAGACTGCTCGAACTTCACTACTCAGCCATGACACTTCTCCGTCTATCAGATCCAACTGAAGCTGCGGGCTGCCCCGACCGATTATGAATGCTTCCGTAGTGTCTGAGAGAGGCCATCCAACGCCATCTCCACTGGCAATGGGAGCCTGGATGCCTGGAATCTCCGCTATCGTAGCCAGCAGGGACTTGAAATCATTCCATGTCTGGGGTACGCTCAAACCATTTGCAGCGAAGAAGGATCTCTTGTACCAGAATCCGGGCTTGGCCCAAGCCTTGAACGGTGTCCCATAGAGATTGCCTTCACTCGTCACCAGGCTCAGATACCCTGGCCCAAACTTCGTTGTGTCAACCAGATCTGTCACGTCCTCCAGACTGCCCGCCTCGCCAAGGTCCCTGATCCAAGCGGGCCACGGGGCGACCACAACATCGAAAACAGACCTCTCCGCGGCGAGTTGCGTTGGAAATCCTATTTGGAGCTGTTCCGTGGATTGCGGGAAGTGCTCTATGAGGATCCCTGACTCCTCCGTAAAGGCGTCAAGGGCTTGCAGGAAGTTCGCTTCCTCGCTGCCTGACCAGAGGCTGGCCACATTCAACCTACCTCTGCATCCGCTGAACTCCGCGGTTCCCGTGATGTCGGGGCACAGGTCGACTTCGTCTGGAATGCCATCACCATCGGTGTCCTCCTTTGGTTTGGGGGCGCCTGCGAATCCGTCGTCGTATCCGACGTCGTATCCTTCCTGCCAGGTTCCCTTAGGGTCTGCGCCCGACTCCGGGGTCGGGTCGATGTAGTAGCCTCCGACTCCCACGATTATCAGTAGCACTACGAAGATCGCTAGCGCGCTTCTACCTATAGTCATTGACATTTCTCTATCTCCTCAAAAGTTCTACCGTAACTCTGATATGCAAGACACATTCTTGGCCTTAAAAGGGTTGTATAAAGAGCACGAAGACCTTAAAAACCGGTTGCCTCCCGAATCACTGGTATTCTAGGTGATGAGACGCGCTTGACCCATTCGGTGAAGGTTGGAGAAAGCAGGCTGGAAGACTATGAGGATGTAGCTGGCAAGACAGAGATTGCTCACATCGA
>JBHIBK010000222.1:0-3542 GCA_046759065.1 Thermoplasmata archaeon
AGTGCTATCTGTCATCGGGAGATCGGGGAATCCAGACCCTCGGGATAGATATATGAGTGAAACTAATGTTGAAGGCCTGAGGGTTACCGGAAGGTATATCGAGATCCCTGCCCTTCCTCGAGCTGTCAGGACCCGAGACCGAAGGCACTTTCATGCGGGACAACCGCGGGGTAGTGAATAGGGCAACCATGCCTTGACGAGGGCCGGACCATGGTATATGCGGCGCGACCGCGGATAGATGCCTGTCCAAAACCCTATAAGGCCCTCGACGGATGCCTGGTCGAGCCTTCAACATAGATGCTACGTTTCATTCTTGTGGGAAATCGGACCCAGGACATCACAGCGGGCGCGACTACGTTGTCTTTGTCGCTTTCTTAGGTTTCAGAATCACTTTGATTCCGCCTTCGCCTTTCGCTGACACAAACAGATTCAATGCTTTCCCTGACTCAACAGCAGCCTGGATCCATATCTCTATGCTGTCAATCTGGAACTCATCAAACCACTGCGCAATCCTGTCAATAGACGTCTTGAAGCGTTTGGGCACCTCACCTGCCTTTCTCAGCTGAACCGTAGGCACCTGGTCTATGTCCGCAGCCTGGATGTCCTCGAAAGTGGGCCTCTCGAAGACCAACACGACATCCTCCATTTCCTCCCCCATGGACTCCATGAAGTCAATCATGCGTAAATACCTTCTCTCGATTCCTAGGCAAAATGGCACTCGAGTCTTGAGTTCGGGTGATCGCCGAAAGGCTGAAATCTGATAACTATCTTTGGTGACTGGGGAATCATCATCGAACAGAGGGGGTACTCACAGGCTTGGAGTAATTTCGCTCGAAGAAAGTCCATCCGTTTGACTTCTGCGGAAATCGCCGATCTAGATACTGGATTTCAGGAAGTCGTTCCGGTTTGCGACAAGCACCGCGAGGAGATTCGAAATTACCCCAATGTGGTTGGAGTGGGTGTGAGCCTCAAGCTCGTGAAGTTCGAAGTGACGAGCATTCCATGCATCGTCGTATTCGTCCGCGAGAAAGTACGGGATTTGAAAAGATCTGATGGGGAGATCGTACCGGCTGACTTTGGCGGTGTTCCTACGGACATAGTCGAGAGTGGAAGCCCATTATTAAGGGTGTACGATGGAAGAATAAGACCAGCCCGGCCTGGATATAGCGTTGGGCATACGAGCATAAGCAAGGGCACCCTAGGCTGCATGGTCCTGGATCTCGATTCAGAGACGGAGATGGTCCTGAGTAACAATCACGTCTTAGCCAACTCGAACAATGCCTCTCAGGGCGATCCGATTGTTCAGCCAGGACCAGATGACGGTGGAAACCACCCCGCTGACACAATAGCTGAGCTTGCGAGGTTCAAACCGATTGTTGCGGGCCAAAACAAGATTGATGCGGCAGTGGCCACCCCGACTGAGGCTGATTTAGTGGAGCCGGCGATTCCTGGTGGAATCGGGATACCTTCAGGTGTTCACCAAATCGACAGCGTCGGTGAGTATGTCCAGAAGGTTGGACGAAGCTCTCAGCATACCTCAGGTATTGTCACCGCGTACGATGCAAGCATCTATCCCCTTCATTACCCCGGAATCGGGGATGTTGAGTTTGTGGAGTCTATCGTAACCACGGGCATGTCTCAAGGAGGGGATTCCGGATCGCTCCTCCTTGACATGGACAAAAAGGGGGTTGGGCTCCTTTTCGCAGGGATGTCCAGAGACGATCAAGAGATAGTCACTTACTATAACGGCGTACGGAACGTTCTCGACATTCTAAAGGTGACCTTGGTCACAGCATAACAGCCAAAGTAGCTGAGTCAGCCGCCTCAGATATGTAGCGTTCCCTCGATATAATAGACCTTGTAATTGTCGAGCCGGTCAGGTAGGAGTTCTTCTGGTTTCTCAACTTTGCCCCTCTCAATGGCAACCATGACATAAGGTTCCCCGTTCCTCGAACCTATCCAATATCCAGTAATGACATCTGAGTGCTTCCTGAATATCCGTCTGAAGCGCCGTAACGAGCTGCGTGCCCTGTCGTATCTATCCTTGTCGAAGTTCGTACGTGATTCGCTTGCCCAATCGAAATCTGCCCGTTTCAAATGCCCACCAATGTTGGATCTGTCTCTCCGCTACTATATGATTGTAATCACTATAAATATCAGTCGCACTCCTAGATACAGTTGATAATCAGCTCTCAGCTCCTCTGATACAGCGCTGTCCACCCGTTCGGGCAGGAGTGTCTGATTCTCTGAAATAGGTTTCGCGGGATCATTGTCAATCGGTCCTGTACTCGAGACAAGGGATAGCCTTATCCGGGGAACTTCCATTTCAACATCGTACGATGGATTTCTCTGAGCTGTTTGACAAGGCGGTCACTGCATTCCTTGAAATGGTTCGGGATGGTGGGTTCAACCTGCACTCCGAGAAAGACATCCAGGCGCTAATCTTCCATTACGCTCTAACGCTTACAGAGAGCAATAGCTTGCCCCAAAAGCTCCACGCTGAACCAACGAAGGCTGGAATGAGGCCTGACCTAGTCCTAGGTGATGACGAGGTCTTCCTGGAGGTTAAGCTGTCAAAAGCCCACTCTGGAGGCTACACCCAGGCTGTGAGGAGCTGGGTTGCAGACGTGAAGAAGCTTCAGAGATATCGCTCTCTTTGGCCTGAATCGCGGTGTGTCTTTCTGGGGATTGATGAGGCAGGCCACCACTCCTCTCCTTCCTCTGATAACTATTTCGATCCCGTGGCCGCCGGGCTAAGGGGAAGGTGGTCGCAGCTGGGTAGCAGCGTGGGCTATTTCTTGGGAGAACTTTAGGCGTGAATCCCGTCAGGCGGCAAGGAGGAGTAACATCGCCAATCAGAGTTGCTTTATGGGACTTGTTACCGTCCTTCTGCAGGTGCGGTTGAGGAAGCCAAGGCTCGTACCGCGACTAAGTAACATATGGACCTGTATGCATGCAGAGGGGCCCAGACGAGTTCTTAGATGGTGGAATCCTCAGTTGCATTGTAGGGCTAAGGCTACGTCTAACTTCTTCGGGCGAACCTGAGGCCCAGGCGGACGAGGGCGCCTCTCTGACGGATGCCCGGTTCGGGCCGTCTATCACCTGCAGAGAAATATCTGAAGTTTCCTTTTCATTTCTGCACTGAACGTCGCGTACCCAGTATGGAGTAGTGTCAGCTACATTCCTGCAGTCGAGAGCGTCTGAAGTGTACCTTCCTGGCAACTACCAGTTCTCGTCCTCAGTGTTCGACTGAATATTCCAGTCATAGTCGTACTTGTCTAGATAATTCTTTTCTGACCTCCTCGCCGTCCGCTTGCTGCGCCTTCTTTGATATCGGTAGTACAACGCGTATCCATCGGCTAACACATCATCTATCTCTTCCCGCAGGTGTGAACCATCCTCTCCATAGGCCGAAAGACGTTTCCTTAGGTTCCCGGTTTCGCCGACATACACAGGCTCAGTGTTGCCGTATCGGGGCCCTCCAACACCCAGTTCATAGATGGCAGGGCCGCTGTATTTCGTGTTCTCAGGAAACCATTCAT